>NZ_KV793344.1:0-42675 GCF_001808465.1 Trueperella sp. HMSC08H06 | reverse complement strand
GGCGGGTGCGGCACCCTGCCGCACCCGCCGCCTCTACTCCTGCTCGAACAAGTCCGCGAGCGCGGGGTAGATCTTCTGCTGGAGCTGGGCGATCTTCCCGTAGCGTTCGTGGGCGTCGAGGTCGGGTTCGGTGCGGTCGATGAAGCTGGTCATGGCGTCGGCGGCACTTGCCACGTCGGGGAAGGCGCCGATACCCACCATGCCCATAATGGCCGCGCCCTGGGCGCTGACCTCGTCCACTCCGGAGACCACGATCGGTTTTCCGGTGGCATCAGCGAAGATCTGGCGCCAGAGCGGGTTGCGCGAGCCGCCGCCGGTGGCGCGCAGTTCGCGGATGGTGCGCCCGGTGGAGGCTTCCACCCGGCGGATGTTTTCGCGCAGTTCGAGGGCAATGCCCTCCATGAGGGAGCGGTAGAGGTGGGCGCGGGTGTGGGCCGAGCCGAAGCCGACCATGATCCCACGCGCGAACGGCTCCCAGTACGGGGACTGCACGGCGTTCCAGTACGGCACGGTGAGCAGGCCCTCCGCGCCGAGCGGGACCTTGGCGGCCGCCGCGTCGAGCTCGGGGTCGATCTTGCCCTCGAGCGCCGGGTCGCCCAGCTCCTTGCGGAACCAGTTGAGCAGCACCGAGCCCGAATTCTGCACGATCTCCAGCACGTACTGGCCCGGGATCCCGGCCAGTAGCGTGCGGTAGGAGGGGTCGAAGGCGAAGTCGGGCGAGTGGATCCCGCACACCACGGACGTGCCGACGTTGACGTAGGCCGTGTCCTGGTCGATCGCGTTGGTGCCAAGCCCGGAGGCCTGCCCGTCGCCAACTCCGGCGATGAGCACCACCTCGCCCAGCCCCCACTCGTCGGCCAGCTCCGGCTTGAGAGCGCCGATGGTTTCGGTGGGCTTGGCGAGCTCGGCCATCTGGTCGCGGCGCACGCCCGCGATCTCGAGTAGCTTGTCTGAGTAGTCCTGTGCCTTGATGTCCATGAGGTTGAGCGTGTCCGCCGACCCCATCGCCGACACCCACCTGCCCACCAACTGCTTGGCGAGGTAGGCATGCACGTCCACCACCTTCGCAGCCCGCGCAAGCACCTCCGGCTCGTTTTCCTTCAGCCACGCCATCTTGTAGATGGCCGGCGTCGTGTCGGCCGGCTTGCCGGACAGCTCGTGAATCTCGAGCGATCCGTACTTCTTGATCTGCGCGCCCGCGCGCGAATCCAGCCACAGGATCGCGGGCCGTAGCGCTTCGCCCGCCTCGTCCACCAGCGCAAAGGACTCGCGCTGGTGCGTGATGCAGATGCCGCGCACCCGCGCCCGATCCGCCTCCGACAGCGCGCCCAGCGCCTCGGTGATCGCCGCGTGGGTGGAGGTCCACCACTGGCGTGGGTCGTGCTCGTAGCGGTCCATCCCCGGGGTCAGTAGCTCGATCGGCGCGTGCCCGGTGGCAAGCACCGCCCCGCTCGCGTCCACCACCACGGCCTTCGACGCCGACGTCGACGAATCAATCGCAATAACCAGCTCACTCATCGGCCTCGTCCTTCACGACGCCGTCCGCGCCAGCCCCGTCCACAGCGCCAGCCGCGCCATCGGCGTCGTCGGCTTGCCCGTAGACGTTTTGGTAGCGGGCGTAGAGCGAGTCGATGTGCTCCTGGGCGATCGGGCGCGGGGTGCCGAGCCCCTCAGCGATGGCCACGGTCTTGGCCACCTCCTCCACCATGACCGCGGCCTTGACCGCCGCCGTGGCGTCCTTGCCCACCGTGAATGGGCCGTGGTTGCCCATGAGCACCGCCGGCGAGCGCGACTGCGCGAGGGTGGCAACAATGCCGCGGCCGATCGAGTCGTCTCCGATGATCGCGAACGGGCCCACGGGCACGTCCCCGCCGAACTCGTCGGCCATCATCGTGAGCACACACGGGATGGGCCGGTGCACGGCCGCAAACGCGCACGCGTACGGCGAATGCGTGTGGACCACGCCGCCCACCTCGGGCATGTGCCGGTAGACGTAGGCGTGAGCCGCCGTGTCTGACGACGGCGACAGGGCGTCCGCCGTCCCGTCCTCAATCTTGTTGCCGTCCAGCGTGCACACCACCATCTTTTCGGGGGTGAGCTCGTCGTAGCGCACGCCGGATGGTTTGATGACGAACAGGTCCGCCCCGGCCACACGCTGCGAGACGTTGCCCGCCGTCCAGACCACCAGCCCGTTGGCGGGCAACTCGGCGTGAAGGTCGCACACCTCACGCCGAGCCGCCGCCACGGCCTCCTGCACCTTCGGTGAAAGCTCGGAAAGCTTCATCGTCACTCTCCGAACGCCCGGGCGCGGATGTCCTTCAGGCGGTGCATGATCTGGTTCTCGCCCCGGCCGAAGAAGTCATGCAGCTCGCGGTAGATGCCGTAGAGCTCCTCGTACTTATCGGAGGCGTCCTCGTTCGGCACGTACTTGTGTTCGGTCACGTGGGACATGGCCGTGGCTGCCGCGTAGACGTCGTCGTACACGCCGGCCGCGACCGCCGCGAAGATCGCCGAGCCGAGCGCGCCCGTCTGTTCCGCGTCGGAGACGGAGACGGGGCGGCGCGTGATGTCGGCGAGCATCTGCATGAAGTGGTGGTTCTTGAGCAGGCCGCCGGCGGCCACGATCTCCGTGACCGGTACGCCGTGCTCTTCGAAGTTGTCCACGATCACGCGGATGCCGAACACTGTGGCCTCCATGAGGGCGCGGTAGATGTCCTCTGGGCGGGTCTGCAGCGTGATGCCGATGATCGAGCCGGACAGGCGCGCGTCGGACAGGATCGAGCGGTTGCCGTTGAGCCAGTCGAGGGCGATGAGGCCGTGCTCGCCGATCTCCATCGCGAACGCGCGGTGCATCATGTATTCGAGCACCGAGATGCCCTCCTCGCGGGCGGCCTGCTCGTAGCGCTCGGGCACGGCGTTATCCTCGAACCAGGCGAAGACGTCGCCCACGGCGGTCTGCCCGCCCTCGATGCCCCACAGGCCCGGGACCGCGCCGCCCTCAACGTTGCCGAACACGCCGGGAACCGGCTTGTAGCCTTCGCTGTTGATGACGTAGCAGCCCGACGTGCCGATGATCGCCGTCATCTGCCCCGGCTTGACCGCGTTAGCGCCGGCCACGACGACGTGGGCGTCAATATTGCCCGACGCCACCGCGATGCCTTCCGGCAGCCCGGTGAGATTGGCAGCCTCAGCCGACAGGCCGCCCACCTTCTCGCCCAACTGCTTGATCGGCGCGTTCATCTTCTCCTCGAACACCGGGCCAAACCCCGGTGCGAGCGCCTCACAGAATTCCCGGCTCGGGTACTCCCCGTCCGTCAGCATCCGCTTGTAGCCCGAATCGGAAGCCGCGAACGTCAGCTCGCCCGTCAGCTTCCACGTGATCCAGTCCAGCAGGTTCACGACGACGTCCGCCGCCGCATACACCTCCGGCGCCTTCTCGTACGTCTCCAGGATCTTCGGGAAGAGCATTTCGGAAGACAGGATGCCGCCGTAGCGCTCCAGCCACTCCTCCCCGCGCTCCTCGGCGAGCGCAATGATGCGGTCGGCCTGGTCCTGCCCGCCGTGGTGCTTCCACAGCTTGACGTAGGCGTGCGGGTTGTTCTTGAACTCTTCCTTCTCGCACAGCGGGGTGCCCTCAGCGTCCGTGACAAACACCGTGGCCGAGGTGGCATCGATGCCCACACCGACGACGTCGGCCGGGTCAATCCCCGCGTCCTTGATCGCGCCCGGAATGGCATCCGTGAGCACGTCCACGTAGTCGCCCGGGTTTTGCAGAGCGAACTCCGGGGGCAGCTTCTGGCCGTCGCCCGCATCGAGGGTGCGGTCCATGACCGCGTGCTTGTAGTGGCTGACCGACGTGCCCACCTGGACGCCGTCGGAGGCGCGCACCACGATCGCGCGGCCCGACAGCGTACCGAAGTCAACGCCGACCAAATACTTTTCTGACATGTTGACGCTCCTTTGCGTTGTTCGTGTCTACTTCTTGCGTTGGCGCCGACTATTCGGCGTCCGGGTGCGGGTGACGGCCCCAGAAGCCCTCGGGTGAGAAGAGCCGGGCCACGACGTCGTCGTAGAGGCCGAGGTCCATGAGCACGTCGAGCACCGTGTAGCGTGGACGGATCATCTGGGCCTTGTAGTGGGTCTCGCGGAAGCGATCCCAATCGATCTTCAGCATCTCCGGGTGGTAGGGGGCGCCCGCGGTCTTCAGCATGTCCCACGCCTGCTGGGCCGGGATGATCTGAGCCTCGCAGCGCGCCTTGATCGTGGGCCACTTTTCCTTCAGCAGCGCGATGCGCTCACGCAGCTGATCCTCGGGCAAGAGCTTGCCCACCGAGTGCTTGACCGCCTCCTCGGCGATGGTAGGGATGAGCGTGGCGCGCACGTTCGCCTCCACCTCCTCGGGGGTCTTCATCGCGGCCACGGCGCGCTCGGCGTCGAAGTCAGCCTCCGTCAGCTTCAAGAACTCCTCCCAGATCGCGAGCGAGGCCACCGTGCCCACGCCCACCTTGTTGCCGTGGCTGAGCGGCGGCTCCCAATCCAGGCCGTGACCCTCCATTTCCCACACGTGGGAGAACTGGTGGCCCGCGCCCGACGCCGGGCGGGAAGACTGGTGTGCCTGCATGGCAAGCCCAGACATGACCTGGCCCTCGCCGAGCTTGGCGATCGCGTCGTGCTCACAGTTGCGCACGGCCTCCGGGTCGCCGAGCGAATCCATGAGCGGGCCCTGCACCAGGCTCCACACGTAGTCATCGATCGGCTCGATGCCCAGCTCGTCGGACAGGATCCAGTCCGCGCCCGCTGGAATCTTCTCAATGAGGTCGCCATAGCCGGTGGCGGTGAGGCGGTAGGGGGCCTCCATCATCGTCTGAATGTCCATCACCAGGCCCGCGGGGGCCGGGCAGTTACGCGTGATCTTGAAGCCGTCCTTCGAGATCGACGCGCCGAACGAGCAAAAACCATCCACCGACGCCGCGGTACACACGTTGATGTACTCGCGCCCGAGCTCGCCCGAGGCCAGCTTCGCGATGTCGTTGAGCGTGCCCGCACCGAGCGACATGACCACCGTGTTCTCGTACGGGCGGATCACCTCGCGCAGCTTGGAAACGTTGACGTAGTCGCCATACAGGGTGGGGGTGCCGGGGAAAATGTAGGGCTCGTCCGCGAACTCCACCCCGGCCTCACGCAGCGAGGCCACCACCGTGTCGCCGACTGCGCCGTAGGTGTTCTCGTCTGCCACCACCAGCACCTTCTGGTCCGGGTAGAGGCGCGCAAACAGGGCACCGGCCTCCTTGTTCACATCATCACCGAAGATGATGTCCTTCGTTTCGGTGGCAGTCTTCAGTGCCTTGTTAATGAGCTCAGACATTGTCCTTCCCTTCCTTGTTGGCAACAATGACATTGGTAAGCGTATGTAAGTAGTTCAGGTCCTGGTCCGTGACGGTGTCATCAATGATCAGGTACGAAAAATCTGACAGGTCAGCGAGCCGGTGGAGTGCCACGCGGCTCAGCTTGTCTGCGGTGATCGCGAGGATCGGCACCTCGGTGCGGGCGATGACCTCGCGCTTGAACAGGGCCGCCTCGCTGAAGGGGTGGTAGATCGAGCCATCCTTGACCGACGCCGCGCCGATCAGCGCCGTCTCGAAGGCGAGCTCGCCCACCTGCCGGTTCGTGGTCGGCCCGAAGTAGGCATCCAGGGCCCGGTCGAACCGGCCGCCCAGCATGGTCAGCGACTGGTGCTCGCCCGCCCCGATCTTGATCGCCGCGTGTGAGGCGTTCGTGATGAACGCCTTCGACTCGGGAACGCCGATGTGGTCAAGCGCCAGGTAAGCCGTAGACGAATCGTCCACGAAAATCGACGAGTACCGCGAGACCAGCCGCGCCGCCTCCCGCGCCACGGCCTCCTTCGCCTCCGTCTCCTGGTAGAGACGGAAGGCGAACGGCGCCTCCGAAATGGAGGACACCAGCAAGGAGACCGTGCCGCGGTGGCGCGCAATGACCTGGTGGGCCTCGAGGGCCGCAAGATCGCGGTAGAGGGTCATGACGGAGACGCCGAAGAGGTCGGCCAGGTCATCGACCCGCAGCGAGCCATGGTCGATGATCAACTCGACAATGCGAGCCTGCCGCTCCTCCTGGGTCGCCTTCGCCATGATCAGATCTCTCAGCGCTGTCCGGCCACGTAGTCAACCACCGTGTGGATGTGCTCCTGGTTGACCGCGTACTGCTCGATGTACTTGTCCGCGAAGAACTTGTACTCCTCGTGGCGGTTCATGTTCGGCTCGATGCGCTCACGCTCGTGAACCATGTGGTTCGCGGCGTCCTGCACCGAGTCGTACAGGCCCGCGCCGGAAGCGGCGAGGATGCACGAGCCGAGTGTGACGGCGTCGCCGACCTCCGTGAGCGTGATCGGCACGCCCGTGACGTCGGCGTGCATCTGAGTCCACTCACGCGACTTCGTAGCTCCACCGCAGGCCACGAACTCCTGGACCTCGAAGCCCGCCTCGCGCAGCTTACGCATCGACGCTTCGACGCCGTAGCACACCGCCTCCTGGATGGCGCGGTAGACGTGCTCGCGGGTGTGGGACAGCGACAGGCCGGTGAACACACCGCGCGCCTTCGCGTCCGACCACGGGGTGCGGTTGCCCTGGAAGTACTCGTTGATGATGAGGCCCTCGCAACCGATCGGGATATCCTTCGAACGGGTATTCATCACGTCGTAGGCGCCGATGCCGATCTCGTTGGCCGCCTTCTCGATGTCCTGGCAGAACTGGTCCTTAAACCACTTCAGCACCGATCCCGACGACGTCAGCGACGTCTCCACCGTGTACTGACCGGGCACGACACCGTCCGTGTAGCCTCCGAAGAAGCCCGGGCCGGACACCGGCTCCACAGCCTGGCCGGACATGACGTGGGACGAGCCCGTCACCAGCGACATCTTGCCCGGGGAGAGCACGTTGAGGCCGATCTGGCCGTGCCAGGCGTCGCCGCCGCCCTGGGCCACCGGGGTGCCCGGGATGAGGCCAAGGGCCTCCGCCGCGCGCTTGGTCAGGCCGCCCAGCGGCACGCCGAGGTCCACCACGCGCTCGGGCAGCTTGTCGAAGACGTCGCCTGCGCCGGCCTGCTCGTACAGGTCCACCGGCCAGCCACCATTGTCACGGTCGTAGTAGGCGCGGTGTGCTGCGGTGTTGATGTTCTGGGTCCACTGGCCGGTCAGCTGGTAGGTCAGCCAGTCCGGGGCATCCAGCAGCTTGTAGGCGCGCTTGTAAATGTCCGGCTCGTTCTCGCGCAGCCACGCCGCCTTGAACGGGTACCACTCGGCCGTGGGCGGCAGAGTGCCACCGCCCGTGTAGCGGGTGACCGGCGAATCCGATTCGGCCACGCGGGCCGCCTGCTCCGTGGCGCGCACGTCCATCCACATGATCGCGTTACGCAGCGCCTCGCCGTTTTGGTCCATCGGCACCACGGTCATCGTGGTCGCATCATACGAAATACCCGCGATCTCCGGCGGCTCAATGCCCGCGCGAGCCATCACGCGGTGCGTGGAGGCGATCAGCGCCTGCCACCAGTCATCCGGGCTCTGCTCCGCCCACCCCGGGTGCGGGTGGGTGGTGGTGTACGGGGTGGCCGCGAACGCCACCGGCGAACCGACCGTGTCAAAAATACCAACGCGACACGACTCCGTACCGAAATCAATACCCATGAGGTAGGGGCCCATGGTGTAGCGGTTGACTGCTGCTGTAGACATCTTCTCTTCCTTGAGTTAAATGATTGGTAACTGTTGGTGCGCCGTCTTGGGGCGGAGCAAGCTAGGTTGCGGGTTCGGCGGGCGAGCCGCTCACAGGCGGCGGGCCGGGGATGCGAGCGCGAGCCGGAACGACGTCGTCGTCGGGCACCCGTCAGGCGCAAGCGTTAATCTTCATCCGAATCGGACCACCCCCACTGGGCGCGGATATCGTCGGGGATGAGGTGATCAATGCGGTCCAGGACGTAGGTGGGCTGGTGGGCCGGGTCAAGCGCCTCGGCCTCCTCGGCCGTGCTATCACCCGTCAGCAGCAGGGCGGAGGCCATCCCGGTGTTGACCGCCATACCGATGTCGGTGTGAAGACGGTCGCCCACCATCATGCAGTTGGCGGGATCTACATCCAGATCCCCGAGAGCCGCCTCGAGCATCGCCGGCTCCGGCTTTCCCATATTGGCCTTGAGTTTCGTTCCCGTGCAGGCCTCAATGGCCGCCACGATGGAGGCCGCATCCGGCTCGCCACGCCCGCCGGGGAACGGGCAGTAACGATCCGGGTTCGTCGTAATAAGGAAAGCCCGCTTGTGGAACCAGATCGCGTCAAACGCGATCTGAAGCTTGCGGTAATCGAAGGTGCGATCGTAGGAGGCGATCACGATGTCGATCTCCTCCGGGTTCTCACTCATCTTGATGCCGGCCTCACGCAGCGCCTTCTTCAGCGGCTCCTCCGAAATCGGGAAGACCGTGGCGTCCGGATAGTGAGCCTTGAGCCAACGGGTGGTGGTCACCACCGTGTTCGCGATCTCGCTCAAGGGCGCGGGAATCCCCAGCCGCTCCAACTTCTCCACGTAATCCTGCGGATCCTTCGTGGGATTATTCGACAGGAAACGCACCGGCTTGCCCAGCTTGCGCAGGCCCTCGATCAGGCGCTTCGCGCCCGGTAGCAGGTGGTCGCCGAGGTAAATCGTGCCGTCCTGGTCAAAGACATAGGCGTCATAGAGCTTGGTCGGAGAAGAGTACTGCATGAAAATCCCTGTTCGAAAAGTGGCGGCGGGGGTTGGTGGCCAAGTGTCCAGGTGGCCGTTGGGGACGAGAGTTGCCGTGCTGGGCGGGGTGCCGGGGCGACGGCGTCGTGGGGCAGTGCCCTCCCGCCCGGCCCGAAAGCCGGGCGGGAGCACACGCTACATGATGACAGCGGTGACGTGGATGAGGGTGGTACCGATCCAGATGGCGAAGGCCGGGGGATCGATGTGGGTGTCGCCGTTCGAGTTCGTCATACGAGCGAGGAGCTCACCCAGCAGACCGCCGAGGATGCCGAAGATGCCACCGATGATGCAGGCCAGCGCGAGGTTACCCGCGGTCCACATCGCCGGATCCGACGTGCCAGCAATGATCGGCATGAAGCGCAGCGCCGCGATCGAGGCCAGGATCGTCATGTGGTGGGTCACCGGCGTGGGCAGACCACAGGTGAGGAAAATGAGCGTGACAGCCGAGATCGCCCAGCCGAGCAGCTGAGCGTGGTTCGCGATCGCGCCACCCGACACCTCGAAGAAGTGCTGGACAACCACGAGCGTGCCGAACGCCGACAGCAGACCGGAGGTCAGACCGTGAGTGGCCGTCACCGACCACTTCTCCTGGTGCTCCACCCAGTGCTTGCCCTCGCCAACCTCGAGCAGGCCAAGGCCGTTGACCTTGTTGAAAATGCCCGTCTTACCGAAGACGAAACGAGTAACAATCGCGATGATAATAATCGTCAGAGCCACCGTGTCAGTGGAGCCGAGCGCCTCATTGCCGTAGTGCAGCAGCGGGTCAGTCCGAAGGGTGGGCAGCACTTGAGCGATGGCGAGGTTCAGGATGTAACCGATCATGCCGGTCACACCACCGACAACGAGGATGTCCGAACGGCCCAGGCCCGCCAGCGGGGTCACGATATCTCTACCGTTCGTCCCCTTCGGCATCGCGCCCTTCCACGCGGCGTAGGCGGCCGCCGTGGCGCCACCAGCGAATGCGATGTGCGGGCCGAAGACCGGGCCGAACACCACAGAATCCATGTACGGGCTCGCATCCATACCAGCCATGTACACGCCGAGGCCGATCAGGTACATGAGACCGGTGAAGATAAAGGCCGTCTGACCTCCAATGGCTGCACCAAATGCGCCACCACCAAAGGCGGCGACCAGCCAGAAGATATCAATTTCCATGTGGACTCCTTTGTCAAGGTGATATACGAGTGTGTGAGCTGAACGCCAAGCCAACGTGGCCGGCGATCATCCGTAGCTAGATCCCTGACCCGCCCCCGCACCACATCCGTTGTGCTACGGCGACGTTTCGGCCAGGCTGTGCCGGGCCAGTTCACTATCTGAAGCCCAAAGTAGCATTGGATTTGTTTGTTTTCACATAGGTGACGTCAATTTGCTCATAGGTGCTGTGACGGGGCGCACTGCGCCCGAGATGCCGGGCCGGGCGGGCGCGAGCCGGGCGACGGCGTCGTCGGCACGCCACTAGCGCCAACCAGGGCGCGCCCTATAATGAAGCATGCCTAACACACCCGAAGAGCTGACCGAACGCGACATCCTCGCGATCAACGCCGCCAAGCTCTACTACTCGGGGAAGACCCAGGCCGAGGTGGCCAGCGACCTGCACATTTCGCGGCCCACCGTATCAAAAATGCTCGCCTACGCACAGCGGCAGGGTTTCATCCGCATCAGCGTCATCGATCCGCGCGACCAAAGCAAGGACGTCATCACCAAGCTCAAGCAACGCTATGGGCTGATCGACGTCGTGCTCGTCTCACCCCCACTTCCCACCCAGGATTCGTTGCGCAACTCCCTTGCGGCAGCCGCCGCCCGCACCATCGGCGAGATGGTGCGCGACGGCGACATCATCGGCGTCGCCCCGTCCCGAACCATGCGTGCCGTGGCCGAGCACCTGGAGGTCTCGCGCCGCCAGAATCTGACGGTCGTCCAACTCGCCGGCGGTTTCTTGGGTGGGGATGAAAACCAGCGCGTCGTCGCCACGTTCGCCGGCTCGCTCGGCGCGCATTGCCACACGCTGCCCGTTCCCGCGTTCGTCCAGTCGGTGTCGATGAGGAACCGCCTCGCCCAAGAAGACCACGTCCGCCCGATTCTGGCGTTCGGCGCGCGGGCGAGGATCGCGATCTTCACGGTCGGGAGAGTCGGGGCCAGCCTCCCCACCCTGCCTAAGATGACACTCTCCGCGCACGACGTCGACGTGCTCGGCCGGCGCGCAGTGGGCGACATCTGCGGGCGTTTTGTCGACAAGCACGGGCGCATCTGCCTGCCCGACATCAACAACAAGACGATCGGGATCTCCCTACCCGATCTGCGCGCCAAGGACCAGAAGCTCCTCATCGCTGGAGGAGGAGACAAGATGCACGCCATCCTCGCCTGCCTTGAGAACGGGTACGCGAACCGGGTCGTGCTCGATTACACGACTGCCACGGCAATTCTTCACATGCGACAAGGCTAAAAGCCCGTGCGGAACAAATGTTCCACTTCGCGTCATTTGATCCAAATCGCCGCTTTACACCCGCTCAAAACTGTCACTTTTCGGCTTTCTAGCAACGTTTCGCGGCGCGAACATTCGTTCCTCCGCCCCCTTCCCAGGTACCTTGCGCCGTCTTATTCTCAATGCACCGCAACGTGATAGCCGTCATGGCAAAGTCACACACTACTCGTCATCAAGGAAGAAGACATGAGTATCGACAACGACGTCATCGGGAAGAAGAACACCTCCTTCGGTGTCATCAAGGACACCTCACGACAAATGCCCGACGGGTACCTGTCCAAGACACCCATGTTCCAATACATCCTGGTTTCAATCTGCTTCCCCATGTGGGGCGCGGCCGCAAGCCTCAACGACATCCTCATCACCCAGTTCAAGACCATCTTCACCCTGTCGGACTTCGCCTCCGCCTTCGTCCAGTCCGCCTTCTACGGCGGCTACTTCCTCCTGGCGATTCCGGCGTCGCGCATCATCCGCAAGTGGAGCTACAAGAGCGGCATCCTCATCGGCCTGTGCTTCTACATCATCGGGTGCACGATGTTCTTCCCCGCCTCGCACATGGCCACGTATTCGGTATTCCTCGCGGCACTGTTTGCGATCGCGACCGGCCTGTCCTTCCTGGAGACGTCGTGCAACACGTACTCCTCCATGCTCGGGCCGCGCCGCCTGGCCACCCTCCGCCTCAATATCTCGCAGACCTTCTACCCGCTCGGCTCGATCTTCGGCATCCTGCTCGGCAAGTACCTGGTCTTCACCGAGGGCGAGGCCCTCCACAAGCAGTTCGGCAGCCTCGGCACCGATGCCCAGCGCGAGCTCGCTGAGCAGATGCTCCAGCGCACGCTCGGCCCCTACCGATTCATCATCATCGTTCTCGCAATCCTGCTGATCCTCGTGGTGCTGACCCAGATGCCACACGCTAAGCCGCTCGTGGCCGGCCATGAGGTGAAGGCCTCGATCGGCGAGACCCTGCGCTACCTTGCCGGCAACACGATGTTCCGCCGTGGCATCTTCACCCAGTTCATGTACGTCGGCATGCAGACCGCGGTGTGGTCCTTCACGATTCGTCTCGCCCTCAACCTCGATCCGAACCTCAACGAGCGGTCCGCCTCCAACTACATGGTGGCAGCGTTCATCGCGTTCTTCTTGGGCAAGGTGATCGCCAACGTGCTCATGACGAAGTACGACGAGAACCTGGTGCTGATGGGTTACGCCGCCGCCGGCTGCGCCGCCCTGCTCGGCGTCATCCTCATCCCGTCGATCGTGGCGGTGTACTTCGCGATCCTCACCTCGGGGCTCTTCGGTCCGTGCTGGGCAACCATTTACGCCCGCAGCCTAGATTCGATCAAGGACAAGCGCCACACCGAGACCGGCGGTGCCGTGATCGTCATGTCGATCGTGGGCGGCGCTGTCATCCCCGTGATTCAGGGCTTCGTCTCCGATTCGACCGGCTCGATGCAGACCGCCTTCGTCGTCTCGCTCGTGTGCTTCGCCGTCGTCTTCCTGTACTTCGCGTGGCAGCGGCGCGTGTCGGCGTCGTCGGACGTCGCCTAACCATCTCCTACCACCACAGAATTCGAGGAAATATGTACACCCTTCCCCTTCGTGAGACTCTTTTCGAGCCCGCCCCACAAACCATCATCGACTCGGGCGACCTGCGCGCGACGACCAAGCGTTACCCCAGTGGCATCGCATCGTTGACGATCGCGAACGAGCGCGGCTATGTCGAGGTCCTGCCCTTCATGGGCCAGATCATCTGGGACGCCGCCTTCGACGGTCACAGCCTGCGCATGAAGAACATGTTCTCCGAGCCGCGGCCCGCCACCGAGATTTCGGACATCTACGGTTGTTTCGCCTTCCACTCCGGCCTCCTCGCGGCGGGTTGCCCCGCTCCCGACGACGACCACCCGCTCCACGGCGAGTTCCCCTGCGCCCCCATGCAGGAGGCCTGGTTGGAGATTGACGACGACGCGATCCGCGTGGTCTCGATGCGCGAGTATGTGCGCGGTTTCGGGCATCACTATCGCGCGACGCCGTCGGTGCGGCTCGAAGCCGGCGCATCCGACTTCGAGATCGCCCTGTCCGTGACGAACCTCAGCGAGTACCAGCCCATGCCGTTGCAGTACATGTGCCACATGAACTACGCCTTCGTCGAGGGCGGCACGATGAATCAGTCTCTGCCCGAGGGTGCGTTCCAGCTACGCCGTTCCGTCCCCGCGCACGTCACCCCCACCCCGCGGTGGACCGAGATCAACGAGCAGATCCTCGAGGGCAAGATCGACGCCGACTCCCTGGATCGCGCCAAGGAGTTCGACCCGGAGATCGTCTACTTCGCCGACGACCTCCCCTCCTACGGCGACGACCTCGAATTCACGCTGAGGAGCCCGGAGGGGCACGCCTTCTTCGTCGAGTTCTCCTCGAAGGATTTCCCCGTGGCGACACGGTGGCTTCTCTATAATGCTGATCAACAGGTCGCAGCCTTCGTACTTCCCGGCACATCGCGGCCTGAGGGGTACAACGCGGCCGAGAAGTGCGGCATGCTCATCATGCTCAACGCAGGCGAAACAAAGAAGTTCACGGTGAAGACAGGAGTACGCAACTAATGGACATTGCAGTTATCGGATCCAACATGGTCGACCTCATCTCGTATATCGACCGCATGCCCGGCGAGGGCGAAACGGTGGAGGCGCCCAGTTTCGCCATCGGCTGTGGCGGCAAGGGCGCGAACCAGGCGGTGGCCGCGGCACGCCTCGGCTCGGAGGTGTTCATGCTGACGCGCGTGGGCAACGACGTCTTCGCCGACAACACGATCGACAACTTCCGCCGCAACGGTATCGACACCGAGTTCGTCCTCCGCACCGACACCACCTCGGGCGTGGCGCCGATCTTTGTGGACCCGCAGTCGCACAACTCGATCATCATCGTCAAGGGCGCCAACGGCCACCTCTCCCCAGCCGACATCGACGACGCCGCCCACAAGATTTCCGCTTGCCACCTCATCGTGTTGCAGCTGGAGATCCCGCTCGAGACGGTCTACGCCGCGATCCAGTTCGGCAAGGAGCACGGCATCCCGGTGCTGGTCAACCCGGCGCCCGCCCAGCCGGACCTCGAGCTGGAGAAGGTCAAGGACTGCACGTACTTTGTGCCGAACGAAAGCGAGCTGTCACTGCTGACGGGCATGCCGGTAGACACGCTCGCCGACATCGAAAACGCCGCCCACGCCCTCCTCGACGCGGGCATCCACGACGTCATCGTTACGCTCGGCTCCAAGGGCGCGCTGTGGGTCAACGACGCCGGGGCGCGGCTTTTCGAAGCGCCGAAGGTTGACGCCGTGGACACCACCGGGGCTGGAGATGCCTTCATCGGGTGCTTCTCCCACGAGCTGGTTGCCAATGGAGACGTGGAGTCCGCGATCCAGACCGCGATCCGCTACGCCTCCGACTCCGTGACCCGCAAGGGCACGCAGACCTCCTACGCCACCGCCGAGGAGTTCGCCGGCTAACCCGCCGCTTGGACGCCGCAGCCCCTGGGCGCATGTGCAACACCAATCCGCAATATGCAACGGCAATAAGCGTTTAATTGGTGTTGCACATCGGGAATTAGCGTTACAAATAGGAAGCTACACGTAGCCAAGCGCACGAGGGCGGCCCCGCGATCATCGCGGGGCCGCCCTCGTGCGCTTGGTCCGGGTAAGCCAACTACTCCTGTCCGACGCGCGGGGAAGCGTCCTCGCCGGCAGGCTGCTCGCTGCCCGAGGCACTCGCACCCGCGCCGGAGTCCTCACCCTCCGGCACCAGCGACGTGGCCTGCGCCAGCCCGTCGATCTGCTCGGACTCCGCGGCCGGCTTTACACCCTGCGGTAGCTGGTAGTCCGAGTCGTGCCCGGTGAACGTGAAGGTCTTCGGGACGGCGTCGTGATCCACATCCACCACGATGGTCTGGCCCTTGGTGAACTCGCCGAACAGCAACTTCTCCGAGAGCATGTCCTCGATCCCGCGCTGGATGGCGCGGCGTAGCGGGCGGGCGCCAAGCACCGGGTCGTAGCCCTGGTCGGCCAGCAGGTCCTTCGCCGCGTCCGTCAGGACGATCGACATACCCTGGTCCCACAGGCGGGCACCGAGCTTGGCGATCATGAGGTCCACGATCTGCAGGATCTCGTGCTTCTGCAGCTGCGGGAACACAATGATGTCGTCCACACGATTCAAGAACTCCGGCCGGAAGTGGTTCTTCAGCTCCTCCGACACGCGGCCCTTCATACGCTCGTACGAGGTCTGGGTGTCGGCGTCGAACTGGAAGCCGGTCTGCACTCCCTTGGCGATGTCCTTCGTGCCGAGGTTGGTGGTCATGATGATAACGGTGTTCTTGAAGTCCACCACCCGGCCCTGCGAGTCGGACAGGCGCCCCTCCTCCAGAATCTGGAGCAGGGAGTTGAAGAGGTCCTGGTGGGCCTTCTCCACCTCGTCGAACAGCACCACGGAGAACGGCTTGCGGCGCACCTTCTCCGTCAGCTGGCCGCCCTCCTCGTAGCCCACGTATCCCGGGGGCGCACCGAACAGGCGCGACACCGTGTGCTTCTCGGAGTACTCCGACATGTCGAGCGTGATGAGCGAATCCTCGTCCCCGAACAGGAACTCCGCGAGCGCCTTCGCCAGCTCCGTCTTACCCACGCCGGTGGGGCCGGCGAAGATGAACGAGCCGCCGGGACGGTTCGGGTCCTTGAGGCCGGCGCGCGTGCGGCGGATCGCCTGCGACAGCGCCGTGACCGCCTCATCCTGGCCGATGACACGCTTGTGTAGCTCGTCCTCCATGCGCAGCAGCTTGGCGGACTCGGCCTCGGTCAGCTTGAACACGGGGATGCCCGTGGCCATGGACAGCACCTCGGTGATGAGGTCCTCGTCCACCACCGACACGACGTCGAGGTCGCCCTCCTTCCACGCCTTCTCACGCTCGGCGCGCTTGGCAGAAAGCTGCTGCTCCTGGTCACGCAGGGCGGCGGCCTTCTCGAAGTCCTGGCCGTCGATCGCGGCCTCCTTCGCGCGCTTGACTTCGCCGATCTCCTCGTCCAGCTCGCGCAGCTCGGGCGGCGCGGTCATCTTGCGGATCGCTAGGCGCGCGCCCGCCTCGTCGATCAGGTCGATCGCCTTGTCCGGCAGGAAGCGGTCATTGATGTAACGGTCCGCGAGCGTGGCGGCCGCCTCGAGCGCCTCGTCCGTGATCGTGACGCGGTGGTAGGCCTCGTAACGGTCGCGCAGGCCCTCGAGGATCGCGATGGTCTCCTTCACCGACGGCTGCTCAACCTGGATCGGCTGGAAGCGCCGCTCGAGCGCCGCGTCCTTCTCAATGTACTTGCGGTACTCATCCAGAGTGGTGGCACCGATGACCTGAAGTTCGCCGCGCGCCATCATGGGCTTGAGCAACGATGCCGCGTCCAGCGCGCCCTCGGCTGCGCCCGCGCCCACGAGCGTGTGGATCTCGTCAATGAACAAGATGATGTCCCCGCGAGTGTTGATCTCCTTGAGGATCTTCTTCATCCGCTCCTCGAAGTCACCGCGGTAGCGCGAACCCGCCACCAGCGAGCCCATGTCCAGCGAGTAGAGCTGCTTGTCCTTCAAGGTCTCCGGCACGTCGCCCGCTGCAATCGCCTGCGACAGGCCCTCCACCACCGCGGTCTTACCCACGCCGGGTTCACCGATGAGCACGGGGTTGTTCTTCGTGCGCCGGGAGAGCACCTGCATCACGCGCTGGGTCTCATTGTGGCGCCCAATCACCGGGTCAAGCTTGTTCTCACGCGCCGCCTGGGTCAGGTTGCGCCCGTACTGGTCAAGGATCGTGGAGCCGGCCTTCTGGCCCTCGCGCGGCCCGCCGCCTCCCACGCCCACGGCTTCCTTCCCCTGGTAGCCAGACAGTAGCTGCGTGACCTGCTGGCGCACCCGCCCCAGGTCCGCACCCAGCTTCACCAGCACCTGGGCGGCCACGCCATCCTGCTCACGGCACAGGCCGAGCAGCAGGTGCTCGGTACCAATGTAGGAATGGCCGAGCTGGAGCCCCTCACGCATGGCGTACTCGAGCACCTTCTTGGCGCGCGGGGTGAACGGAATATGGCCCGACGGCTGCTCCTGCCCCTCGCCAATGATCTCGATGACCTGCTCCTGCACGGCGTCATACGTAATCCCCAGCGACTCGAGCGCCTTGGCCGCCACGCCCTCACCTTCCTTGATGAGGCCCAGCAGAATGTGCTCGGTGCCGAGGTAATTGTGCTTGAGGTTCCGCGCAGACTCCTGAGCGAGCACAATGACCCGCCGAGCGCGGTCCGTAAACCGTTCAAACAAGTTGGACTCCTTACAAATAATTCCGCGGGGGTCGTGCATCTCCCCGCGATTCCTCATTTACCTTAACGACGCCACCGCCCCGCCCGTTCGCCGTTTCGCCACAGGCGTGAGACGGCCCGTGACTTGTGCCCTGTGCGAAAAGCCGGAATCTGTATGGTTCCCCGGCGGGCGGCTCCCGCCGCCGGCCGGGCCTATGGGAACCTCGTCCCACGAACGGCCACCCCCGGCGGTGCCGGGCGCCTAAACCTCCACGAGGATGGTGAACGGGCCGTCGTTGACCAGCTCGACGTCCATCATCGCGCCGAACACTCCGGTCTCCACGTGTAACCCGTAGCCTCGGACAGCATCAACCACCGCGTCGAAGACCGGCTCGGCCACCTCGCCTCCGGCCGCGTGGGACCAGCTGGGTTTGCGGCCTTTGCGTACGTCCGCATACAGCGTGAACTGTGAGACCAGTAGCACAGGGGCGCCGGATTCCTCGGCGCTGACGCGGGCGGCTGGGTCGTCACTGCCATCGGGGGCTCGCAAGAGCTTGAGCTGGGCGATCTTTCGGGCGGTCTTCTCGATCTGGGCCGGGCCGTCACCGTGAGTGACGCCCACGAGCACGCATAGGCCCGGGCCGATCTGGCCCACCACCTGGCCCTCGATCGTGACCGAAGCCCGCTTGACGCGCTGGATGACCGCGCGCATTACCAACTCCCCCTCTGGGGCCCGCGGCCGCGCCCGGCCCCCGGGCCCATCTTCGAGCGCTCCGGGCCGAGGTAGTAGACCACGGCGATGAACAGGGCCAGGCGGATGAAGCCGGCCAGCGGCAGATAGATATGGAGGAAGCTCATCGCCGCGTAGGCGAGCGTCCCACCGCCGAGCATGGCCAGCCAGAAGTTCTTCGACTGGGAGGCAAGCGCGAATTGGCGGGGCGGGCGGGCCACCGCGTCAATGAAGGCCCACACGAACACGCCCGTCACCGCCACCGGCAGGACCACGTTCAAAAGGATGTAGAAGGTGTAGTTGATCTGTCCCATGGGTCTACCTACCGCCGGGCGCGCATGCCGGCGCCCGGCCGCTCGTCCGGCGACGCCGACGACTTGCCCTCGCGCGCCACGATCGGTACCTGGGCGGCGACGAACGCGCCAACGGCCAGCTCGCCCTCCGGGGCGTTGCGCTTGAGCAGAGCCAGGGCCACGGGGCCCTCCTCCGAATCGCGGGCGACCGAGGTCAGCTGACCCACGACCTTCTCCCCCGCCTTCACCTCCGCTCCCGGCTCGGGCAGCTCTCCCTCCGGGCCCTCAAGGTAGAGGTAGGCCAGCCGCCGCGGCGGGCGGCCGAGGTTGACCAGCTTCGCCACGGTCTCTTGGCCGCGATAACAGCCTTTCTCCAGGTGGACGGCGGTGCGCAGCCAGTCGAGCTCGTGTGGCAGGGCCCGCTGCGCCACCTCCGTGTTCTGGCGCGGGCGCCAATCCGAAATCCGCTTCGCTTCCCACGCCTGCAGGCCGGCCGGCACGAAGCCCGCCGCCCCAAACGTCTCGATGACCGCCTCCTCGGGCCGCGCCGCGATGACCACGCGCGCCGAGTCGCAAGCCGGGTGGTCGGCGTCGGGAACGCCGTAATGCGCACCGCCGGGTAGGGTGCGCGGCCAGGGGTCGTACCAGACGACGGCCGACAGCGCGGCGATCGCCTCGGGCACGCCGGCGGGCGCGAAGAAGCCGAAGACCCGCACGTCCGGGCGGGCGACCTCCACGCGCATGCGGAAGACCATCGACTCGAGGAACGCGGCGAAGGGCTCAGCCTGGCCACGGTCAAGGAAGAACCAGGTGCGCTCGCCGTCGTCGATGACGCCGGCGGCGGTGCAGATGTGGCCGTTCGGGTCGAGCAGCAGCATCTCCGAGCTTTCGCCGGCGGGCAGGTTCAGGAAGTCACGGGTGGTGAGGTTGTGCAGCCACGTGGCACGGTCCGGGCCGGAGACCGCGAGAACCTCGATGAAACCCAGGTCGGTGAAGGCCCGCCCGCGGGCCAGCAGGTTCTCCTCCGCAAACGGGTTGCCATAGTGGGCCGGCACGCCGTGCGTCTCATCCAGCACGGCGCCAGGAAGATCGACCGAGCGAGCCGGGCTCACTCCTCATCCGCCTTGCTTGCAAAATAGCTCACGCCCCAGTGGCCCTCGGGCTCGGCGCCCTTGACGGGCGATTCGGGAGCCGCGGGGTCGCAGACCGGGCGGGCGGCGCCGTCGGCCTTACCCGTAGCCTTGCCTCCCTTGTCCGCGAAGTAGCTCATGCCCCAGTGGCCGTCTTTCTTGTCGGTCATCACTCCTCCTCGGTGCTGGGGGCGTCCACGGAGCCGTCAAACTGGCGCGACAGCCGCCCCGCAAGGTAATTGCGCATCTCGAAGCCGAAGGCCTCCATGTCGTAGGCGTAGAAGAAATCCGAGGCGACGTTGCCGCCCAGGAACTTCGCCGCCGTGAAGTCGGCCGCGGCGCCGGAGCGGATCACCGTGTCGGTGACCATCTGCAGGCGCGGGCCGTTGATGAGGCCCACCCACAGCTGGGAAATTCCCATCGGTGTGGCGACCGTGGCTTCGAGCTCCACCGCGCCGTCCTCCCGCTTCGGGGCGTCCGGCGTGACGCGCAGGTAGCCGGTCTGGGCCGACCACAGCACGTCCTTCGTCAGGTGGTCGTACGTCCACTGGCCGGGGGCCTCCTTGTCGACCTCCGAGGCCGGCTCCTTCGCCAGCCAAATCCGCGAATTGAGGCGCACGTACGGGCCGCCATCCACGGCGTCAATGGTGAGCTCGTGGAGGTAAGCCGCGGCGTCCACGTTGTCATATTCGAGCACACCGCCGCCGTGCCAGGAGTCAATCAGCCAGCCCAGCGGGTAGTTCTCCGGGGCCAGGTTCTCAGGAAGTCGGAAAGTCATGCCCTCAGCTTAGAGCACAACAAGCGTGAAGATGTAGCCGATCATGCCCAGCGCGCAATGCGGGATCACGGCCTTCACATACCCCTGCACCCAGGTCAGCGGCCGCTCGAAGGTGCGCATGCACCGGCGGATGAAGGCGAACACCAGCCCCACGCACACGCCGATCGCGCCGCCCACCCACACCGGGCCCGACAGCAGGAAGGCCGCTACCAGCCCCACCACCGTGGTGTTGAGGAGGCCGAGGAGGTTGGCGTGGTCGAGGTCAAAGCCGTGGATGAGGGCCGCCACCGCGATGACGATAGCGGTCAGCAACCCGACGAACGTGCCCGCCGCCGGCAGCGCCCGGCTGGTGGCGTGCCAGTCCCCCGCCGCGAACACCCACATCGACGCCGAGATCATCAGCATCGCCCCGCCCGCTGACGCCGAAATGTGCTCGATGAGGTGGAGTCGGCCGTCGTGGCGCATCATCTCCCCCACGAACGAAGCAAAGATGGCGAAGGTGGCGGCCAACATCATGCCGGGCATCGAGCCGAAGCTGGCCGCGACCAGGCCCGCGACCAGCGTCAACGTCATGACGACGCGCGAGACGGCCCGGTTGGTCAGGCCAAGGAGCACCGGCCAGCCCGAAATCAGGGGGGCTGCCGCGAGCGCCACCGCGATCACCGCCGCGAGCGGGCCGAGCGACGCCCCGAGCGCGATGAGGGCGGCATAGAACGCGCCGATGGATGCCCACACAAACGGCGGGCGCACATCGGTGGAAGGACGAGCCGGGGACTCCCGATCAAACAGCCGATCAAGGAGCGAAGGCGTGCGTCCGGGCTCTTGCGTAGAGGACGTCATAGCCAAAAGTGTATCTCCCCAAACTCCGGTAGTAGGACTTTACCACGGAAAACGGCGCCGTGGCGCGGTTTTGAGGCAAGAGCGGAGAACGTGCACGGGCCCGTGGCGGGCGCAGAAACCGTGCGTAACTTGGGGCGTGACAGGGCGGGGAACGTGAGTTAGGCTAGAGCCAGACACCGGATCGCGAAAGCCCCGGGCTCCAAATATTTGCCGCTGCGAGCGGCCTTAGCGCCGACAGGCGCTCTCGGGTTCGGTGTCCTAAGCGTAGGGCCGCACCTTCTCGTGCGGCCCTTCCCTTTGCCCGCGGGGTGCCGGCTACTCGTAGGCCTTGGCCGAGTTCACCGCGCCGTCCCACACGTTGCCCTCGAGCACGCCAGGCAGGCCGGCCTGGGAGGGCACGAACACGGGCTCGGTCACGCGGCGCGCGCCAGCCGTCCCGGCTCCAGCAGCGCCCGCCCCAGCGCCCACCGGCACCTCGACGAACCCATCGCGGGCGATAGCCGCCTTTTGCCGCTCGTAGTCGCGTAGCGCGGCCATGACCCAGCCGGACAGGGACAGCACGCCGACGAGGTTGAGCACGGTCACCACGAACATGGCTAGGTCCATGAGCGCCCACACGAACGTCAGCGCCAGCACCGCGCCAACGAACGAGAAGACAACGATGGCCACCTTGCCCACGGTGATCGTCCACTGCGGGGCGCGCAGGAACACGAGGTTGGCCTCGCCGTATGCGTAGGCGCCGAGGATGGAGGAGAAGCCGAAGAAGAAGATCATGATCGCCACGGGCCACGCCATCCAGGACCCCATGGTGGAGGTGATAGCGGTGGTGGTGAGGTGGCCGGCGTCGTCGGGAATGGCGGTGGTGAGGTCGAGCACGCCGGCGGTCATGATGATGAAGCCGGTGGCGGTGCAGATCACGATGGTGTCTACGAACACGCCGAAGGACTGGATGAGCCCCTGCTGGACGGGGTGGGCCACGGTGGCAGTGGCGGCGGCGTTGGGGTTGGTGCCCATGCCGGCCTCGTTGGAGAACAGACCGCGGCGCATGCCGTTGACCAGCGCGGCGAGCACCCCGCCGGCCGTGCCCGCGAGCGCCTCATTCAGCCCGAAAGCCGAGGAGAAGACGTCCGTGAAAAATTCGGGGACGCGCCCGATATTCATGACGATCACGATGATCGCCACCAGCAAGTATGCCAGCGCCATCGCGGGCGAGATGATCTCGGTGGAGCGAGCCACCCCGCGCACGCCACCCAGCACCACCACGGCGGCGAGCACCGACACCACCGCGCCGGTCACCCAGGCGGGCACGCCCTGGGAGGCGTCGAGCACGCCGGCGATCGAGTTGGCCTGCACCATCGGCATGGCGATGAACATGGAAAACACCATGGCCACCGAGAACGCGACCGCCAGCCCGCGCGACTTCGCCCCGCGCAAGATGTAGTTGGAGGGCCCGCCGCGGAAGGTGCCATCATGGTGGGCGGACTTGAAGATCTGGGCGAGTGTGGCCTCGGCGAACGCGGTGGCCATGCCGATGAGCGCCACCAGCCACATCCAGAACAGGGCGCCCGGTCCGCCCAGGATGAGCGCGAGCGCCACGCCCGTGATGTTGCCGATCCCGATGCGGGTGGCCATGCCCATCGCGAACGCCTGGAAGGACGAGATCCCGCCCTGCGAGCCGGCGCGCGAGTGGCCCACGTACCGCAGCATGTCGCCAAAGCGGCGCACCTGCAGGGCGCGCCCGCGGAACGTCAGATACAGGCCCGCGCCCATGAGCACGGCGATCATGATCCAGGCATACAGCCAATCACTGACCGACCCCAGCGCGGCCGTGGCCGGCCCGGTCAGCTCGTCGATCCATTCCTGCCATTCCTGCATGATCTTCCTCTTCTCGTTCTTCGTTCACGACGCCGTGGTGCGGCTTTCGCCGTTCGGCCCAGCTTTCGTCCGCCTCTCGGCGATCGTCGGGCCCGGCGTCGTGGCCCCGGTCGACGTCGTGCAACAACTGCTGACGCCCCTCAAGTCTCACACATGGTACCTACGCCAGCCGGGGCGGCTCACGGTGTGAAATAGATGGTCGTTTGACCGAAATACCCAGGTGCGCACGGTCCGTTTTCTCATTTCTTGGAAAAGTAATTCATCCTCGCGTAGCCTTGGCGTTGAGAGCTGTTAACCTATTCGGAGGCGTACGCCGCATGGCTGGATTCCTGTCACGCTTTGCCACTCAACACAAGGTCCAGGACCTTCTTAACGAGCAGGCATCTTTCCTTGTCCGGTCGGCCCGGACGCTGGCTGATATGGTCGCCGCGGGTACCACGCAGCGGGTGGAACTCAACCGTGCGTTGCACCAGATTGAAAACGACGCCGACGCGTGCAATCACCTCGTGTTGCAGGAGATCGGCTCCCGCTTCATTCTCCCCTACGATCGCGGCGACCTCATCGAGCTGACCGGCCAGATCGACACGTGCGTGGACCTGATTGACGAGGCCGGCAACAACCTGGTGCTGTACAAGATCGGCGAGGTCCACGAGCAGCTGTTCGAAATGGCCGACATCATTATTCAGTGCGCCGAGCACGCCATCACCGCGGTGGGCAAGCTAAAGAAGATCGAGCCGTCGATCCGCACGGAGTGGCTCGAGATCAACAATCTGGAGAACCGTGCGGACCAGATCTACCGCGAACTCATCATCGACCTGTTCGAATCAGACTGTTCGGGCAAGGAGATCCTGGCCCGCAAGATCACGCTGGATTCATACGAGGCCGCGGTCGATTCCTTCGAGACCCTCGCCAGCCGCATCGAGCTGCTCACGCTGAAGGAGTCCTAAGCCTTGGATCCGGTATTGGCGTTAGTGATCTTTGTTGTCGTTTTCGCTTTCGTCTTCGACTACACGAACGGTTTTCACGACGCCGCTAACGCCATCGCCACGTCGGTCGCCACGCGGGCGCTGACCCCGCGCGTGGCCCTGCTGATGGCCGCCGTCATGAACTTCATTGGAGCGCTGCTGGGCACGGGCGTGGCCGAAACGATCGGCTCGGGCATCGTGGAAGTAGCACCCTCAGACGGGATATCGGGCCTGCTCGTGGTGATCGCGGGCCTGGTGGGCGCCGTCGTGTGGAACCTCACCACCTGGTGGTTCGGGCTGCCGTCGTCGAGCTCGCACGCGCTTATCGGCGGCCTGGCCGGCGCAGGCTTGGCGGCCGCGTTTACAGTGCACTGGTCGGTGATCGGCATGAAGGTCATCGTGCCGATGTTCGTCTCACCGTTCGTCGGATTTGGGCTGGCCTACCTGCTGATGTCGCTCATCCGGCGTGCCTTCCAGAATGCCACCTACAAGACCACGATGAAGCGCTTCCGCGTGGCCCAGACCGTGTCCGCGGCAGCCGTGGCGCTCGGTCATGGCCTACAGGATGCACAAAAGACCATGGGCGTCATCGTCATCGCGCTCGTGGCCGGCGGGTACCACGAGGGCAGCTCGGTGCCGCTGTGGGTCAAGCTCGGCGCGGCCACCGCGATCTCGCTCGGCACGTACTCGGGCGGGTGGCGCATCATGAAGACGCTCGGCACCAAGATCGCCGACCTCAACCCCGCCCAGGGCTTCGCCGCCGAGGCCGTGGCCGCCTCGGTTCTATACACCACCGCGTACTTCTGGCACGCGCCTATTTCCACCACGCACACTATCACGTCCTCAGTCATGGGCGTGGGGGCCACCACACGCCGGTCGGCCGTTCGCTGGTCCACTGCCGGCAACATCGTGGGGGCCTGGTTCATCACCTTCCCCGCGGCCGGCCTGGTGGCGGCGGCCGTCAGCTACGTGCTGCACCTCTTCGTTTAGGTCCGCGGCCTGGTGCCGCCAGGCGCGGCCAGGCCGCTGCCGATTTGAAAACACTGGACGAATCCGGGCCGATCTCCTCATATACGAAGACCGGCCCGAAAACGTCCAAAAAATTTCAATCCGCGGGGCCCGCCCGGCCCGCCTGGCCAGGTTGGCCCGCCTCCGGGGCCCATAAAAAGGCGGCGCCACCCGAAGGTAGCGCCGCCTTTCGCCGCCGGTCGTCACCCGAAACGACCGGACACATAGTCTTCCGTCTCCTTGTGAGTCGGATTGGAGAAGATCTTTTCCGTGTCATCAAACTCGACGAGGTGGCCGGGCTTGCCCGTCCCCTCAATGTTGAAGAAGCCCGTCTTTTGCGAGACGCGGGCCGCCTGCTGCATGTTGTGCGTGACGATCACGATCGTGTAATCGGAGCGCAGTTCCTGCATGAGGTCCTCGATCGCGAGCGTGGAGATCGGGTCGAGCGCGGAGCAGGGCTCGTCCATGAGGAGCACCTCGGGCTTGACGGCGATCGCGCGGGCGATGCACAGGCGCTGCTGCTGGCCGCCCGATAGCGAGGAGCCGGGCCGGTCGAGCCGGTCCTTGACTTCTTCCCACAGGTTCGCGCCGCGTAGGGACTCCTCCACGATGCGCTCGCCCTCGGCCTTCGGCAGCTTCTTGTTGTTGAGGTGCATGCCGGCCAGCACGTTGTCGGCAATCGACATCGTGGGGAACGGGTTGGGGCGCTGGAACACCATGCCCACATGCTGGCGCACCTGCACCGGGTCCACGCCCGGCCCGTAGATGTTCTGGTTGTCGATCTCCACCAGGCCCTTGACGTGGGCGCCCTGGATGACCTCATGCATGCGGTTGAGGGAGCGCAGGAAGGTGGACTTGCCACAGCCCGACGGGCCGATGAGGGCGGTGATGGAACGGGGCTCAATATCGACGTTGACGTTCTCCACGGCGAGGAAGTCGCCGTAGTAGATATTGAGGTCACGCACCTTGATGCCTTCAGACATAAGAATCCTTTCTTTCCCAGCGGCTACTTTTCGCCCTTGGGGGCGAACCGCTTTGCGATCCAGCGAGCCAACAGGTTGAGGATGAGAACCACCAGGATGAGCAGGAGGGCTCCGGCCCATGCTTCAGCCGAGTTACCAGAAACGTACTGGTTATAGACGTAAACCGGCAGGGTGTACATCTGGTTCTGGAAGATATTGTAGTTGTAGAAGTCGGTGGTTCCGGCGGTGATCATGAGCGGTGCGGACTCGCCAATGATGCGGGCGATGGCGATGAAGATGCCGGAGATAATGCCCGACACGGCGGTGCGGAGCACCACGCGGATGATCGTGCCCGCCTTGGTGACGCCGAGCGCGTAGGAGGCCTCGCGTAGCTCGTTGGGCACCAGGCGGAGCATTTCTTCGGTGTTGCGCACGACGATCGGGGTCATGAGCACCACCAGGGCGATCGCGCCGGCGAAGCCGTTTTTGAACTGGGCCTGGCCGAAGAGTGCCTGGTTGATCATGGGGATCATGGCGGCGGCGAAGAGGCCGGCCACGATCGAGGGGATGCCGGTCATGATGTCCACCATGAAGGTGATGAAGCGCTTGAGCTTCCCCTTGCCGTATTCGACTAGGTAGACTGCGGTGAGCACACCGAGAGGCACGGAGATGAGCGCGGCGAAGCCCGTGATCAGCAGGGTGCCGACCACGGCGTGGCCCGCACCCGTCACCGAGTCGGCCATCGACTGGCCGAAGGTGGTGGAGGTGAAGAAGCCGGCGGCTGACATGCGCGACCAGCCCTGTGCGAGCACGGTCCACAGCAGCGACAGGAGCGGGATGACGGCGGCGACGAACGCGCCGATGATCATCGACGTCATCACCCGGTCGGTGCCGTAGCGGCGGCCCTCGACACCGAATCCGGCGCCGGCCACGATGGCCAGGTAGAGGAAGAGGAAAACGATGACGCCCACCGCGCCAGAATCGAAGATCTGGGCGCCGACGACACCGATAACCACGGACGCGACCAGGGCCGCGGCGGTGAACCATGCGGGCAGGCGCTTTTGAGTGGTGGCAACAGCGGTACTCATGCGTTCGCTCCTGAGAACTCGGCGTAGCGGGCAACGATCGCGCGGGCGATGAAGTTGACCACGAACGTGATGACGAACAGGATCAGGCCGAGCGCAATGAGGAAGTCAGACTCGATGCCGGAGGCTTCGGGGAAGCGCAGGGCGATCTGCGAGGCGATCGTGGAGTGCTGGCCGGGGCTCATGAGCTTGAAGTTGATCATCATGCCGGGCGAGAGCACCATGAGCAGGGCCATGGTTTCACCGAGTGCGCGGCCGAGGCCCAGCATGGAGGCCGACACGATGCCGGAGCGCCCGTGCGGGAGCACCACCATCTTGATCATTTCCCAGCGGGTGGCGCCAAGCGCCAGGGAGGCTTCCTCCTGCAGGCGCGGGGTCTGCACGAAGACCTCGCGGGCCAGGGAGGTGATGATCGGGAGGATCATGATGGCGAGGATGATCCCGCCCATGAGGATGTTCCGTGCCGGCGGGACGAAAGCCGCGGCGGTGCCGTCGGGAAACCACTCGTAGTGCTCGGCGAGCCAGGACAGGCCGGGAAGGCCGCCCTCCCAAGCGCCGTCGGCACCGGGCTTGCCGTTGAGGAAGGTGAAGATCGGGGTGAGCACGTCGGAGATCCAGCTGAAGACCGGGCGCATGAGCGGCTCCAGCGTCCACATACCCCACAGGCCGAACACCACGGAGGGGATGGCTGCAAGGAGATCGATGACGTAGCCGAAGGCGGCGGCGAGCTTGCGCGGGGCGTAGTGCGAGATGAAGAGTGCGATCCCCACGGCGAAAGGCACGGCGATCACCAGCGCGATAATGGCGGCGAGTAGCGTGCCAAAAACGGTCGTGCCGGCGAACTGCCAGAAGTTCTGGCCCCGGGCGAAGCCGACCTGCTCCACGATCTCATCGTTCGGCGTGATGAGCACGTTGCCGGACGACAGCAAGAGGAATATGAAGACGGCGGCCAGCAGGGCAAGGATGCTGATGCCGGAAAGGTTAGAGATTCCGCGGAAGACGCGGTCGCCGTACCGGGCACGGCCCGACGCCGGAGCCCAGGCTCCCGGCGCCGCGACTGCTTTCTCCGTCTGGTCAGCCGGCTCGGCCGCCGGCTCAGAGGTTTGTAACACCACAGCTCCGATCCTGGCGTGGGCCAGCCCCCGAGGGGCTGGCCCACGCTGGTCAACTCTTAGTTAGTCTTGATCTGGTCGACCGCGGCCATGACCTGCTCGCGCAGGGCGTCCGAGATCGGGGCGTTACCGCCGTTAGCCTTCGCCGCGACGTCCTGACCTTCCTTCGAGGCCATGTAGGTGAAGTACTCCTTGACGATGTTCGCGGTGTCCGCGTTGTTGTACTGGGTGCAGGCCACCAGGTAGGAGACCAGGACCACCGGGTAGGCGCCCGCGACCGTGCCGTCACGCTTGAGGTCAACCGTCAGGATGCGGTCGGTGGCGTTAGAAGCCGGGGCCGAATTGTCAACGATGGCGGCAGCGGCCTCGGGCGAGTAGGCGAGGAACTCACCAGCAACCTCGACGGCGACGGTCCCAAGATCACCGATCTGGGAGGCGTCGGCGTAGGTGATGGCGCCCGGGGTGGAGCTGACCAGGTTGACCACACCGGAGGTCTTCTCAGCGGACTGGGTGCCGGTGATCGGCCAGGTGTCCTCGGGCTTGAAGTCCCACTCACCGGAGGACTCCACGAGGTACTGCTGGAAGTTCTTCGACGTGCCGGAATCATCAGCGCGGTTGACCGGGATGATCGGCATGTCGGGCAGCTCGACGCCCTCGTTGAGGGAGGCGATCGCCGGGTCGTTCCACTTGGTGATCTCCTGCTTGAAGATCTTGGCGATCACGTCGGCCGACATGTTGACCGAGTCGATGCCATCAAGGTTGAAGGCGATGGCGATCGGGGAGATGTAGAGCGGCACCTCGATCGGGCTCTCGCCGCCGCAACGCTCGGTGGCAGCGGTGAGCTCTTCTTCCTTGAGGGCCGAGTCGGTGCCGGCGTAGTCAACCTTGCCAGCGATGAACTGCTCGCGGCCGGTGCCGGAACCGGTGGCGTCGTAGTTCACGATCGCGCCGGTGTTGGCGGTGAAGTTGTCGCGCCACGCCTGCTGGGCGTTTACCTGCGACGAGGCACCAGAACCGTTGATGGTGCCGGAAAGCGAGCCAGAGCCGGTCTTATCGGCGCTCGTGGAGTCGGAAGCGCTGGGGGAATCTGTCGCCCCGTTGGTCTCCGAATCGCTGCCGCCGTTCGAGCAGGCGGCGAGAACGAGCGAAAGCGAAAGGGCAAGGCCGGCGGCTGCGCGGTGACGTGCAATCTTCACAGTATTCCATCCTTTGATGTAGAACTTGAGGGAGAACTCCCTTAAGTTCAACGCTAAGAGGGACACCTTTCTGCACAGCACACGTCCGGTTAACGCGAGGTGAACTGGCTGTCAAGTATTTCACATCGCTGGGCGGATCTTTTCAAAGGCGATGACGACGGCCTTGTCCTTCTTCTTCGCAACGTGCACCACCATGATTTCCCCGGTCTTCAGCCACGGGTCCTTCCCCGGCAGCTGGCGGCGAAGGTGGTGCGGGGTCACGCCCTTGAGCACGTCCAGCACGGTGGGCAGCGTGGGCCGGTGCACGCACACCGCGGTAGCCCTTCCCTTGCCCAGCACCTGGCTCAGCACGGCGGCCATCTTCTTCGGCTTCTTCACGTGCGCGGCCTCGGTCAGCGCCTCGCGGGTCTCGAGCTCCAGACCGGTGGCCTTCGCGTACGGGGCCACGGTGTCCAGGCACCGCTTCCACGGCGACGTCACCACCCTGTCCACCCCGTACACCGACAGCAGGGGCACCAACCTCTTGGCTCTCACCACCCCGGTAGTCGTCAGCGGCCGGGTCTGCTCCGGACCGTTGTAAACCGAGCGCTTGGTCGCCCGCGCATGACGCGTGACGAGCACCGGCGTCGTGCAAAGCACGCCCGCCTCCTCCAGATCCATCAGGCGCTGAAGCATCTTGCGGTCGCCCTTGTGGGTGAGCATCTTGTGGGCGTCCTTGACGGTGACCCACCGCGCGTCGTCGATCTCCTTCTTCGACGCCGGCTGCACCTTCCCCCGCGCCGCGAGCGCCGGATGCCCCTTATCCGCCACGGTGGCCGCCCAGTAGCGCACCTCCTTGCTCTTCCCACTACTGACCGTGTAGTGCTGCCAGCCGAGCGGGACGCCGAGCACGACGTCGTGGCCCGTCTCCTCCTTCATCTCACGGATGCAACACTCATGCAACGTCTCCTCGCCCTTGACCTTGCCCTTCGGCAACGACCAATCCTTCCACGTGGGACGGTGGACAATGAGCACTTCAAGCGTGCGGGAACGCCGGCGCCACACAACGGCGCCGGCGGCCCGAATATCAACCGACACGCGCGGCCCCTAGCGACGATCCGCCACGGTGGCGCGGGCGCGCGCCATCAACTCCTCCTGGGTGTCGGCCAGCAGGTTGCCCTCGGCATCCCGGATAGTGTGCACCCAGCCGTCGGCCGTCATACGCCAGGAGCGCACGTCGTCCGACGTCGCCCGGCGCACCATCTCGATGAGGAACTCCTTCTGGTCCGGCTCCACGATCTTGATGAGCGCCTCGATGCGGCGGTCGAGGTTGCGGTGCATGAGGTCCGCCGAACCGATCCAAACCTCCGGGTCGTCGTCGTTGCAGAAAGCGTAGACGCGCGAGTGCTCCAGGTAGCGGCCCAAGATCGAACGGACGTTGATGTTCTCCGACATGCCCGGGATCCCCGCGCGAAGGCAACAAATCCCGCGCACCTGGATGTCGATCGGTACGCCGACCTGCGAGGCGCGGTAAAGGGCGTCGATCACGCGCTCGTCCACCAGCGAGTTCGCCTTGAAACGGATCCACGCGTTGCGGCCCGCCTGCTTGTTCGCGATCTCGCGCTCGATGCGCTCGATCAGGCCCGAGCGGATGCCCGTGGGCGCCACCAGCAAGCGGTGGAACTTCACCTTCGGCGCGTAACCCGAGAGCTGGTTGAACAGGCGGGTGGCGTCCTGGCCTACATCGCGGTCGCACGTAAACAGGCCCAGGTCCTCATACCCGCGGGCGGTCTTCGGGTTGTAGTTACCCGTGCCCACGTGCACATAGCGGCGCAGCCCGTCCGACTCCTGGCGCACGACGAGCGACAGCTTGCAGTGCGTCTTCAGGCCCACGATTCCGTAGACCACGTGCACGCCCGCCTGCTCCAGCTTGCGCGCCCACTCGATGTTGTTCTCCTCGTCGAAGCGGGCCTTGATCTCCACGACCGCCAGCACCTGCTTGCCCGAGTTCGCCGCCCGGATGAGGGCATCGACGATCGGGGAATCGCCCGACGTACGGTAGAGGGTCTGTTTGATCGCCAACACCTTCGGATCGTCCGCCGCCTGGCGGATGAAGTGCTGGACCGACGTCGAGAACGACTCGTACGGGTGATGGACCAAGATCTCGCGGCGGCGGATCGCGGCGAAGATGTCGGCGGCACGGGAGGATTCGACGTCGGAAATCCCACGAGCCGTGACGGGCACGAACTTCTTGAACTTCAGCTGCGGGCGGTCCAAGTCATGGATGACGTTGAGACCCGTGAGGTCCAGCGGGGCCGGCAAGTGCAGCACGTTCTCCTCGCGCACGCCCAGCTCGCGGGTGAGCATCTGGAGAACGCGCTTCGAGATGTCGTTTTCCACCTCCAAGCGCACGGCCGGGCCGAAGCGGCGGCGCAGGAGCTCCTTCTCCAGGGCCTTGAGGAGGTTCTCGGCGTCGTCCTCCTCCACCTCCAGGTCCTCGTTACGGGTGACGCGGAACGTGGAGTACTCCACGATCTCCATGCCCGGGAACAGCGCATCCAGGTGGACGCCGATCACTTCTTCCAGCGGGATGTAGGAGGTCTTGCCCTGCTCGTCCGCCGGAACGTCCTCCGGGCGGTACGGGCGGCCCTCCGAATCCACCGCGATGAAACGCGGCAGCAACTGCGGGACCTTGACGCGGGCGAAGAGCTCCTTGTCATTCTTCGGGTTGCGCACCAACACCGCGAGGTTCAGCGACAGGCCCGAAATGTACGGGAACGGGTGCGCCGGGTCCACCGCCAGCGGGGTGAGCACCGGGAAGATCTGCTTGCGGAAGAACTTCGACAGGCGATCCTTCTCCGTCTCACCCAGGTCCGACCAGTGCTGGATCACGATGCCGACCTCCGCCAGCTTCGGCTGGACGTCCTCCGCGAACACGCGGGCGTGGCGCTCCTGCAGCTCCTTCGTGCGGACCGTGATGCCTTCCAACACCTGGCGCGGGGTCAGGCCCGACGCCTTCGTGACCGCCATGCCCGTGGCAATACGGCGCATGAGGCCGGCCACGCGGACCATATAGAACTCATCCAGGTTCGAGGCGAAGATCGCCAGGAACCACCCACGCTCGAGCACCGGCAGTGTCTGATCCTCCGCCTGCTCCAGCACGCGCTCATTGAACGCGAGCCAGGACAGCTCGCGGTCAAGGAAGCGGCCCTCGGGGAGCATGCCCAGCGCTGAGTTGGAAGGATCGCCGGGCTCGCCGTCGGGCTGGTTGTGGCGCGCCTCCTCGGCAGCCTCGGTCTCGCGCACCAAGCGCTCGGCCTCCTCCACCAACGCGGCCGTGGACACCGACGCGCCCAGGCGCATCTCCTGAACGCGGGCGCGCAAGTTCGCCATTTCCTGGGAGGTCAGCTCGCTCACGTCCTCATCCTCGTCGAGGAATTCTTGGATGGCGGGCTCGGGAACGTCGTCAAAATCAAGGTGGTCACTCGGGGTGGATTCCACGAGAGCGGAATCGTCAGCAAGGTGTTCGTCGCTCATATCCGAATCGTCTCAGATCTCATGTGGGAGTATCAATACCCCCGCGCAGAGCAAGCCGCGCGAGGCAGGGTGGGCCCGCGAATGCAGGTTAGCTCCGCGGATGGGGTTGGCCCCGTGGGGGGCAGATTGGGCCGAGCGGGCGCCGGCCGGCCCGCTGGTGCGGGCGTCGTCGTGAAGTGGACGGACGGCGTCGTCGTGAAGTGGACGGACGGCGTCGTCGGACTGGCGGAGGCCGGCGGGCTAGTCGAGGCCGCCGCGGAGGAGGCGCTCGCCGGCAAGGCGGAAGTCGTCGGCGGTGCGAAGCATCGCGGTGTCGCGGCGGGTGACTTCGGTGGCCATCGGGTGGTCGTCCGAGGAGATCCACGTAGGCTGCACGCGGCCGAGGAAGTCCGTGAGGCGGGCGGATGCGCGCAGAACGCCGGCGAAGTCGCCGGTGAAGCTACCCTTGAACACCTCGTCCCACAGGGCGCGGACCTCACGTGGCGCCGCCACCTGTTCAGCCTTCTCGGGCTCATCATCCGCGAGCGCGAGACGAGCCGCGGCGAAGCGCTCCTCCGCCTCCTGCGGATACCGGCGAATCCACTCAGACAGCAAGAACCCACGCCAGAGCACACCCGGCAACGACTCCTCTGGCGAACTCACCCACGACTCCGCAATCGTATCCACCCCCTCGTCCGTAATGAGGGCAAGCACGCGTTCGCGCACCTCCGGATCCTCCTCATGGGTGCGCCCCAACGGCACAATCGCCTGCGCCGACGTATGGGCGAGCTCGGAGGTCGCGGCCGTGTCCGCGCCACCTTCAATCATTTCGACTTGCTCAGGCTTCAACTGGGCCGGCCTGCGTGGTGTTGACATGACTACCTCCTAGCGTTGTGCTCCCATTGTCTCGCAGATCAGGGGCGATGTGGGCAGATAGAGGAAAGTCGCCGCAGGGCGCGGCGGGAGTTTGTCGTCACCAAAAGGGATTTCTCGTCACTCAAATCGTTGATTCTGGTGACGAACAAATTCGTTTGGTGACGAGAAACCTGTAGGAGCTAGTGGTAGGCCCCGTGGGACTCGAACCCACAACCAACGGATTAAAAGTCCGCTGCTCTAACCAATTGAGCTAGAGGCCCGCGCGAGTGCGCGGTTGGTACGCCTGAGTCGGCGGCGTCCAACCCGGAAAGTCTACCCCGCTTGGCGCCCACGGAAAAATCGCAAGCAGTGGGAATTCGCGGTTCGGACCAAATCTCCGACCGCGCCACGCACCCCAGGTGAAGGGAGGCAACAAGCAACCACGAAGCGGTGACGGGCCGGAGGCAAGCATCACCGGCCGAGGCGACGCGGCACCCTATCGGTGCGGTTTGCGGCCCTGGCCGGGCTCGCCGTGCTGGCCGGGTTTGCGAGACTCGCCCGGCTTGCGCCCCTGCCCAGACCTGCCGGCCCGGCCGGGGGCGGCGCGGCGAAGTCGCGGCGTCCAGGTCACCAGCATGACGGCCACGGTGATCAACACGAGTCCCCCGAGTTCGCCCAGGGTGGGGATCTGGCGCAGGATGATCATGCCGACCAGCAACGACGTGGCAGGGTACAGCGCCCCGAGGAGTGCGAACGTGCCGGCCGGGATCTTCGACAGCACGAAGACTTCCAACCCGTAGGGCACCACCGAAGAGAACACGCCCACGGCAATCATCAGGGCGAGAAGCTTGGGGCTAGTCGCGATCACGGCGAAGCCTGGGATAGCCAGCCACACGAACGCGAGCGCTCCGATCGCTATGCCGAGGGCAAGGGAATCCGCACCTAGCCCGGCACGCGCCACCTTCGACCCGACCCACATATACACGGCCCACGCCCCGCCCGCCGCGATGGCGAGCACGACGCCGGCGAGCACTCCCGGCGCGGCCAAATCCACCCCGACCCACGAGATCGCAAACACCCCGCCGAACGCGAACACGATCCCGGTCCAGATCCGCCAGCCGCGCCCGGTCACGGCCGCGAGGAGCACGGGCCCCAGGTATTCGAGCGCAACGGCCGTCCCCAGCGGGATCCTCGCGATGGACTGGTAGAACAGCAGGTTCATCGTCACGAGCGCCAGGCCGTAGATCGCGGTAAGTCCGAGCCGGCGCCGGCCGAGCTCGCTGCGGAAGTCGACCTTCGGCCGTCGCCAGATCATCATAAAAACCGCGGCTACGGCAACGCGCCCCCAGGCCACGGCGCCCACGGCCGCCACCGCGAACAGGGTGACCGCGATCGACGCGCCCAAGTACTGGATGAGTCCGGCCGCGATGAGGATTCCGGGCGCGGCGGAGCGCATGGAGGTCTCGGTGAAGTTGAGGCTCCCTGTGAGGTGTCTGCTGTCTCGGCCGCCCCACCGGCCGTCGGCCCTAGCCATAGAAAATCGCCGCCACGACAACAAGCATAGGCATGGATGCGAGCGCGCTGATAACGACGGCGTCACGGACCAGCCCCACGCCCACCTCGTAGCGGTGGGCGATGGCGAAGAGGGTGTTGGCGGGGGGGAACACGGCCACGACCATCGTTGCCAGCAGTTGTTTTCCTTCCAGGCCCAGGGCCATGGCCAGGGCAAATGTGACGATGGGCGAAAGCAACACGCGGAATCCGACCGACGCGGCTAGCGGCAGGGCGTCCCTCCCCCGCCGCAGCTGGGCCGACGCGAGAGAGACTCCCATCGCGATCATCATGACGGGCACGGTGGCGTCGGCGAGGGCGTCGATCGGGACGGTGAGCGCGCGCGGCATGGTCACGAAGAAGACGATCCTAGATAGCCCCCGGTCCGCGCCCGGCCCGACCACGCGGAACTTTACGAGCGCGAAGCCGATCGCCGTGTAGACCAGGAGCGTCCAAATGCTTAAGAGAACGTCACCCACGCGCCCAGCCTACTCGGTGGGCCGGCGGGTTTCGGGGCCGTCCACGTCGAGGACGCCCGCGGTTTCGGGGCAGGGCCTTGACGACGACGCCCGGGCTGTCACGTCCACGACGACGGCCGCGTGGTCCGAGACCGGCAGGCACACCGTGCGGTCTTGATGGGCGTGGAGTCCGCGGCCGAGCACGTGGTCGATCTGGATGCGGGGCGCCCAGCTGGGCGTGCCGTTGCCGCGGTGGAGGATCTCGAAGACTGGCTGGCCGGGCGCGGTGGGGGTGGCTGCCGCGAAGCGGGCGAGCTCCTGCTCCACGTGGTTGATGCGCAGGTTGAGGTCGCCGATGAGGAGGGCCGGCATGCCGGGCGCGAAGTGGTCGAATCCACGCAGGGCTACCTGGAGTTGCTCGCGGGCGGTGGAGCGAACCGTTGACAAATGGGCTACGCCCACCACCACCCGACCCTCCGGGGTGTCGATGAGCGCATACAGGCAGGCTCGGCGGTCGGGCCATTTCACACGCCAGGAGGTTTGCCGCCCGCGCCGGGAGGCGCGGGCGGCCGATAGGCCACCGACCAGATCCACCATGCCGCGCCCGATATCCCGCCACCGGGCCGGATCCTCCCCGCGGACGAGAGGCGTGTGCCGCCCGGGCAGGCGGAGCACCCGCGCGCGAACTACTGGCCACCGCGTGAGTAGTCCCATGCCATACCGGCGGCGTGTTGGCGCGAACAGCGCCCGCAACCCGGCTGCCTCCGCCACCAAGGCCAGCTGGTCTACGCCACCCGAGCGCCACTTCCCGCGGTCGACCTCCTGCAGGCCCACCACGTCAGCGCCCATGCGCGCGACCTCATCGGCCAGCACTCGCGCCGATTCCCGTCCGGCGCGCTTCCCCACCTCCACCGACACCGTGGGCTGGCCGGCCGGCACGGGCGTCGCATATTCGATGTTGAAGGTGAGGACTCGCACGTTAGGCGTCCGGTTCAAAGCGGAGCGCCACCGAGTTCATGCAGTAACGCTGGCCCGTGGGGGTGTGCGGCGCATCGGGGAACACGTGGCCGAGGTGCGATCCGCAGCTGGCGCACTGGACCTCTGTGCGGACCATCCCGTGCGAGCGGTCCTCCACGTAGATCACCGCGCCCTTCTCATTCGGGTCGTAGAACGATGGCCACCCACAGTGGGAGTCGAACTTCGTGGTGGAGCGGAACAGTTCGGCATCGCACGCGCGGCAGTGGTACACGCCAGGCCGGTCCTCGTTGAGGAGCTCGCCCGTGCCGGGGCGCTCGGTGCCCGCGAGACGGAGCACGTTGAATTCCATGGGAGTGAGGATGTCACGCCACTCGTCGTCGGTCTTGTTCACTCGGAAGGTCATATATTCTCCTTCGTTTCCGTATCCGTGACAGGGAGTTTTTGAGTTTCGGCGCTTAGTTTACGCTCTTCGTAGACCTTCTCGCCCGGACCCGCGAACTCCTTCGCCCGTTCCTCCGCCTCCGTCGACCCGGTAAAAATCGCCGACTTCGCGGCCGTGGTGGGCGTTTCGACCGTGGGCTCCCCGCCCTCGGCACCACCGTCTGCGCCGCCCCCAGCGCCCTTCCCCGCGGCCAGCTCAGCCTCCCGCTCCGCGAGCGGCACGCGCAAGAACTTCGCCACGTCCTTCGTCGAGATGACCTCGGTCTCCTGCGTGTCGTCCACGCTCCCGCCCTCCGGCTCGAACGCCGGCGGCTGCCCCTCGCCGCGTTCCTGCACCAGTGCGAGCGTCTCCTCATTCCGCGCAGCCATGTCGCCCATCTGACCCGAGTAGTAGCGTTCGTGCGGGATCGACTGCGGCGCCTCCTCCTGGATCCAGCGCACCATTTCCTCGCGCACGTGGTTGCGCAGGTCGGTGAGCGTGGGCGAGTTCTTCGCCGACACCAGGCAACGCAAGTTGATCCGATCCATCGACGCCGCATCAGCCACCAGCAGCACGCCCGTGCGCCCGTCCCACAGGTCGGTGTTACGCAAGATCTGCTCGAAACGCATGCGGGCGGCGTCGATCGGCACGGCCCAATCGACCGTGATGATCACATCCCCCATCATGTCCGGCGCCCGGCGCGTCCAGTTCTCGAACGACTTCGTGGTCATGATCGTGGACGGCACAATGATCCGCCGCCCGTCCCACACCGCCAGCACCACGTAGGTGAGCGTGATCTCCTCCACCTTCGTATAGTTGCCCTCGTACAGCACCACGTCATCCACCCGGATCGAATCGGTAAACGCCAGCTGCAGCCCGGCGAACACATTCCCGAGCGTGGTCTGCGCCGCGAGGCCGGCTACCACGGAGATAATTCCCGCCGACGCGAAAATCGACGCCCCCGCCGCCCGCGCCCCCGGGAACGTCAGCAGCGCCACCGCCACGCCCAGGATCCACACACTGGCCTTGATCACGCGTCGCAGAATCTGGGTCTGGGTTTTCACCCGCGCCGCGCGCCCCTCCGAGGTCTCCGCCATCCGGTCATTAATCGCCCGCGTGACCCCACCCACCAGGCCCGACAACACCCATGTCACCGCGCCAATAATCGCCAACACGAAGCCGTGCCCCACCCAATTCAGCCAATCCGGCGGCGTTGCCGGCATGACCGTCAGCCGATAATGGAAGCCCAGCCACGCGCCCACCAGCGCGAGCAGCACCTCCAGCCGCCGACTGACCGCGCGGTACACCCTGTCCATATGCACGCTACGTCGCGTGAGGATCCGCAACCCCGCGATCAGCAGCAGCCCCGCGACAATTCCCACGAGCATGCCCGCACCGATCGTCAGGATCATCTTGACCACGTCAAAAGTCACCTCAACGGCGGCCTCCACGGTATCCTCACCGTTGGCCTCCACAAACACTGGCAGCGCACCAAACATATCCATGTCTCAAGGCTAAACCACCCCTCCGACAAACACTCACCGCGTTTCGCTGACAACTCACGGCGCCCCTCCCGCGCGCCCGGCCCCGGTACCCCCGCCCCTCCCCTCGCGTCCGCCTCACCTCCACGAGGGCCCGGCTGACAGCGCAAAAACCTCGCCGCGGCACACACCTGTGGTAGAGTGGCGCATAACACGTCCGACCAATTTGGCAAGATCGCGAAATGCGCATAAGCTTGTCGACGTTCCCCGGTAAGACGGAACGAGCCCCTATCGTCTAGTGGCCTAGGACGCTGGCCTTTCACGCCGGTAGCACGGGTTCGAATCCCGTTGGGGGTACGGCTTCACCAGAAGCAGGAAGAAATTCCACATCTGGCCCTGTAGCGCAGTTGGTTAGCGCGCCGCCCTGTCACGGCGGAGGTCGCGGGTTCAAGTCCCGTCAGGGTCGCAAGGAAACGCCCGGCAATCCGGGCTTTTTCTTAAGGCTCTGTAGCTCAGTTGGTAGAGCGTTCGACTGAAAATCGAAAGGTCACCGGATCGACGCCGGTCGGAGCCACCACCAAGACCCCCGCGGGGGTCTTTTTCTTTGCCTGGCCTGGCACAGGCCCAGTCCGCGCAGACCCGGCCCGGCATAGACCCAACCCGGCATAGACCCAACCCTGCACCACAAAACCGAACCCCGGAGGTCTGACCGGAGATCCGGCCAAAACAACTCGTGAAAATACCGGCTACCGATTCGCATACCGTCCTGCCCCACCCCAGATTCACGACTTCCGCCGGCGCCCCCGGCAGCCCGGCCTCAAAGCCGGCCTTTTTGACCACTCCATCGCGTCAAATCCATTGCGCCCGGCGCCGACCTCACCTAATGTTGACGGTACGGTTGTCAGACAACTGACCTCCGTCGTGCCCGCACCGATGCGGCCACACCATCGCAATGACGCGAAAGGACAATCGAATGAAGAAAGCCGGAGCCTGGCGGAGGAAATGGACACTCGCCGCCACAGCCATCGGGGCGCTCGCTCTGACGCCCCTCGCCCCACTAACACCGGTGGCGGTCGCCGACTCGGGCGCCCCCGCCGATACTCACATCTCCTATTATTCCTTCGATGAATCCGCCACGAAGGATCAGTGGGGTAGCCGCGATGGCACCCCCACGGGCGACCTGCCGCTCGTCGAGGGCAAGGTCGGCAAGGCGGTAGAAATCAAGGACGGCGCCAAGATCACCTACCCGGAGCTCAACCTCCCCCACGACTGGTCAATCGGCTTTTGGGTGAAGGCGCCCACGGCCACAGGTCGTGCGTCGATCATCCAGTCCGCTGACGGCGTCCGCGCGGTTTCCCAGCGCCTCGCCGAGAATCGGGAGGACAAGATCGGCTTCCACGTGCTGCCGGGGGCGGGCGGGGTGCTGACCTACAATTACACCCTCGCCAACAACACGTGGACGCACATCACCGCCACGAATTCCTCCACGAAGGGCATCGCCCTCTACGTCAACGGCAGCCTTCTTGAGCTGAAGTCCTGGGGAATCACCAACCCGGTGGCGGCCCCGCTCGATATCCTGGGCGGCGAGGGCTTCACCGGCGTCGTGGATGAGCTGAAGATTTATAACCGCGCACTCACGGCGGACGAGGTCCGCGCCGAGATCGACGGCCTCGAGCCCGAGCCCGAGCCGCAGGTCCCCACGCTGAAGGCCACGTTCGCGGTGACGAACCCGAACCCGGATGGCGCCCCGTTCCAGGTGGGCGACGTGATCCGCTACACCATCAACGTCACGAATGACACGGGCAAGACCCGCTCCTTCGAGGCCACCGACTCCAACCTTGATAACTGGTCGGGCTGTAAGTGGAACACCTTCGAGGCGGGCGCCACTAAGGCCTGTCCGTTCCCCACGTACACGGTGACGGCCGAGGACGTCGAGCGCGGCTCGTTTACCCCGTCGATCACGTTCCAGTACTACGAGAACACGGGCTACTCGGGTGCCACGACGCCGTTCGCCCCGTTTACGGGTGAGCCCACGGAGGTCGTGGCGAAGCTTGCGGAGGTGACCTCCTTCGAGTTCACGGCCGGCACGGGCAAGGGCAACTACCAGGTGGGCGACGAGCTGACCGCCACGCTGACCGTGGAAAATCCCACCGACGCCGACATCTCGATTTCGGCTGGCGACTGCCAGGCCACCATCGCCCCCGGCCAGAGCCACAGCTGCGAGTTGCCGTACGCCGTCACCGACGATGACCTGGAGCGTGGGGAGGCGCAGGCCGACGTCGTCGTGAACGCGACCCAAGGTGACCGGACGAGCGTCGAGACCGCGCGCGCGACGACGCCGACCCCCACCATCCGCCCGGCCGCGACGGCGTTCACCCCGCCAAACGCGGATCCGCGACTGGAGGCGAATCTGACCGACCTGCAGATCCTGGAGTCGAACACGTCGGCTTACAACATCCGCATCCCCGCGATCGCAGTGGCCTCCAACGGCGACATTCTCGCTTCCTACGACCTGCGCCCCACCAACGGCGCGTGGAACGGCGGCGATTCGCCGAATGAGAACTCGATCGTGCAGCGCCGCTCCACCGACGGCGGCAAGACCTGGGGCCCGATGACGGTCATCGCCGAGGGCAAGGTTGCGCCGGCGGGTGAGCGTTATGGCTGGTCGGACCCGTCGTACGTGGTTGACTACACGACGGGCGAGATCTTCAACTTCCACGTCGGCTCGCTGGACGCGGGTCTGCCGAACGGCCCGGGCTACCGCGTGGACGAGAACGGCAATGTGGATGAAACCTACCGCAAGACGATGAACTTCGCGCTCACGTCTTCCACCGATAACGGCTACACGTGGTCCTCGCGCATCATCACGAACGAGGTGCTCGGGGCGCGCGCGGCGCAGCTGGACGGCTGTTTCGCGACGTCGGGCGCGGGCATCCAGAAGATGCACGAACCGTACAAGGGCCGCCTGCTGCAGCAGGCCGCGTGCCGTGTCAAGGGATCAACGTTCCAGGCGATCACGATCTACTCGGACGACCACGGCAAGACCTGGCACGGTGGCGAGTTCGCCTCGGCCACGGAGGGCGCGCCGACGAACGGCCGCTGGCAGTACGACGAGAACAAGATTGTCGAGCTGTCCGACGGCCGGCTCATGCTGAACTCGCGCGTGTCGGGTGGGACAGCGTCGGGCTACCGTATCGTCGCAACCTCCGACGACGGCGGCGTGACCTGGCAGGACATCCACGTGGACAAGAACCTCGTGGACGCCACGAACAACGCCCAGATCATCCGCGCGTTCCCGACGGCCGAGAAGGGCACGCTGCGCTCGAAGGTGCTGTTGTTCTCGAACACGGAGTCTGGGCGCACGAACGGCACGGTCAAGATGAGCTATGACGACGGCACCACCTGGCCGATTTCCCGCCAGGTGCGCCAGGGCGGAACAGGCTACACCACGATGGCGGTGCAGCCCGACGGCTCGATCGGCCTGCTCATGGAGCCGGATGTGTTCAACAAGATCGGCTACGTGAACTTCACCCTGAAGTACCTGACGAAGAAGCTACCGTTCGAGCTGGAGCTGAACCAGGTGCGCAACGTGAAGGCGACAGATGGCACGCAGATCGCGCCGATCCAGCTGAAGACCACCGGTAATGACCCGGCGCTGGCCGACACGTTCACGGCCGAAGGTCTGCCCGCGGGCCTGGAGATCGATGCCGCGACCGGCGTCATTTCGGGCACGCCGGCGGTGGATAATGCCGCGCAAGAGGCCTTCGAGGTGACGGTGACTGTCACGGAGGCCGACGACGGCACGGGCATCCCGCGCACGTCCTCCAAGACCTTCACGATCACGGTGTCGCCGAAGGTTGTTGAGCCGGAGCCGGGGCCTGACCCCGAGCCGGGGCCTGAC
>NZ_KV793343.1:0-102971 GCF_001808465.1 Trueperella sp. HMSC08H06 | reverse complement strand
CCGGGGGCCGGCACACCATGCCGGCCCCCGGGCCCTCCGCCAACGTGGCGTTTAGCGCTGCACGCGAGCGCTACCGCCCGCCACCAGGCGCTCCACCTCTTCGAGCGACGCCATCGTGGTGTCACCCGGGGTGGTCATGGCAAGCGCACCGTGGGCCGCACCATATTCGACGGCCTCGCGCACGTTGCCTTTCTCCATGATCCCGTAGATGAGGCCGGAGGCGAAGGAGTCGCCGCCACCCACGCGGTCGAGGATCTCGAGGTTGTCACGCTGGGTGGCCTTGACGAACCCGTCCTCACGGCTCCATGCCACGGCGGACCAGTTGTTAATCGTGGCTGTCTTGACTTCGCGCATCGTGGTGCCGATCGCCTGGAAGTTCGGGTAGGCGGCCGACGCCTTCTCGATCATCTTGCGGAAGGACTCCACCTCAAGGTTGTCGAGGTTCTCGTTCGCGCCTTCGATCTCGAAGCCGAGGGAGGCGGTGAAGTCCTCCTCGTTGCCGATCATCACGTCCACGTACTTGGCCAGCTCGCGGTTGACCTCGCGCGCCTTGTCGAGCCCACCGAAGGCATTCCACAGGGAGGGGCGGTAGTTGAGGTCGTAGGAGACGATGGTGCCGTACTTCTTCGCGGCCTTCATCGCGGCCTTGGCCACCTCGGCTGTGGACTCGGACAGCGCGGCGAAGATGCCACCGGTGTGGAGCCAGCGCACGCCGAGCTCGCCGAACAGGTGATCCCAGTCCACGTCGCCCGGCTGCATCTGCGACACGGCCGTATTCCCACGATCCGAGGTGCCGACCGCGCCGCGCACGCCATACCCGCGCTCGGTGAAGTTCAGCCCGTTACGCACGGTCCGGCCGATGCCGTCGGAGGGAACCCACTTGATGAACTGGCTGTCAAGCCCGCCGGTGAGGATGCAGTCCTCGAGCAGGCGGCCCACCTCATCGCGCACGAGCGCGGTGACGATGGCCCCACGCTTGCCGAAGCAGCGGCGCAGGCCGCGGGCCACGTTGTACTCGCCGCCGCCTTCTGAGGCCGCGAACGAGCGGGTGGTACGAATGCGGCCCTCGCCCGGGTCCAGGCGGAGCATCACCTCGCCGAGCGAGACGATGTCGTAGGCACACTCTTCTACGGGACGCAGCTTAATCATGATCGCAACTCCTTGACTCGCGAGGAGGCCTCCTGCGAGAGCTTAGTAATTGTGTCGAGTTCCTTGTTTGTGATGAGGTCTCGCTTGATCATCCATGATCCAGAGACGGAGGCGATGGCGGGGTCGGCCAGCCACTCGCTGAGGTTTGCAAGGTTCACGCCGCCCGACGGCACGAACGCCGTGTTCGGAAACGGTCCGCGCAGCGCCTTGACCATCTTCAGCCCGCCGGCCTCCCCGCCGGGGAAGAACTTAACGGCGGTGGCGCCCACCTCGAGCGCCATCATCACCTCGGTGGCGGTCTGCACGCCGGGCAGGTAGGGGATGTCGCGCTCGGCGGCCACCTCGGCCACGCCCCTGCTGAACCCGGGCGAGACGAAGAACTTCGCGCCCATGTCCGCGGCGCGCTCGGCCTGCTCGCGGTTGAGCACGGTGCCCGCGCCCACGGTCATGCCCTCAACGGCGCTCATTGCCTTGATCGCGTCCGGCCCGGCCTGTGTCCGGAACGTCACCTCGGCGCAGTGGATGCCACCCGCCACGAGGGCGCGGCCGGCGTCGACGGCGTCGGCGGCGTCGTCGATCACGACGACGGGCACGATCGGGTTGGCCTTAAGGAAGGGCAGTGCGTCAGGGATCTGTACCATTAGGCATCCTTTCCGGCGGCGGCCTTGCGCTGGGCGTCGATGGCGTCCCACAGGCCGAGGAGGTACTGGGCGCCGAGGGCGCGGTCGTAGAGCGGGTAGCCCGGGCGGCCCGTCTCGCCCCAGATCATGCGACCGTGATCGGGGCGCACGTGAATGTCGGGCGCGTAGTCGTAGAGGGCCTCGACAATGGCGTGCATGTCGAGGTCGCCGTCGGCGGCCCAGTGCGCGGCCTCCTGAAACTTCTTCTCGCCCAGGTACTTGACGTTGCGGACGTGGGCAGCGGCGATCCGGCCGCGCTTGCCGAACTCGCGGAAGATCGCGGGGACGTCGTTGGCCGGGTTGGAGCCGAGCGAGCCCGAGCACAGGCACAGGGCGTTCGCGTCCGAGTCATTCAGCCCGCAGATCGCGTCGATGTCGTCGCGGTTCTTGTATGCGCGCGGGATGCCGAACAGGTCCCATGCCGGGTCGTCGGGGTGGCAGGCCATGCGGATGCCGACCTTCTCACACGTGGGGATGATGCCGTCGAGGAAGTACTTCCAGTTCTCGCGCAGTTTGTCCACCGTCATATCCTGGTAGAGGGCCATGACCTCGTCCAGGCGGGACAGGCGCTCGGGCTCCCAGCCGGGCAGGGTGAGCCCACCGGACTCCTCGGCCGTGCGCTGGACGATATCCTGCGGGGTCATGCCCTCGATGTCGGCGTGGTCGTAGTACAGGCAGGTCGAGCCGTCCTCGTTGACGTGGGCGAGCTCGGTGCGCAGCCAGTCGAACACGGGCATGAAGTTGTAGATGACCACCTTCACGCCGAACTCGGCCAGGTTCTCCAGGGTGGTGCAGTAGTTGGCGATGTACTCATCGCGCGTGTCAAGGCCGAGCTTGATGTCCTCGTGGACGTTGACCGACTCGATCACCTCGCACTCGAGGCCGGCGGCGCGGACCTGGTCCATCATCTTCGCGATCTCCTCACGGGTCCACACCTCCCCCGCAGCGTACTGCGACAGGACACCCATGGTGCCGGTCATTCCGGGGATCTGCTTGATGTACTGGAGCGGGATCGGGTCGAATCCTTCGCCGTACCAACGGAACGTCATCTTCATGCGAGGGTCTCCTTCAGGGTGGTGCGGACGGCGCCCGGGCCGGCCACGAGTTTGGTGAACAGTTCTTCCACGCGCAAGGCGAGCGGCGTGTCATAAAGGTTGGTGCCGAAAATGGCGGGGTTGGACAGGATGGGCTGAAGGGCCGCGTGGGCGTCCACGTCCCCTCCGAGCTCGACACCGTCCAGGTGGGCCTGCAGCTCAGCCAGCAGCGGGTCCGGGGACGGGTCGAACGGTGCGCCATCGTCGTCGACAGCGAGCAGGTAGCGCATCCAGTTAGCGATCACCAGCGGGATCGCCACGAGTTCGCCCAGGTCACGGCCCTGCGCGAGGTATTTCTTGATGGTCTCCCCGAAGCGGATGCCCACCTTCTGCGAGGTGTCCATCGCAATGCGGGCCGGGTCGTCGGGCAGGAAGCGGTTGGGGAAACGCACCTCGAGCACTTCGCGCAGGAAGTCCTCTGGGTTCACGATTCCGGGGTCGACGACGACGGGCAGGCCCTCCTTCCAGCCGAGCCGCTCGACCAGAGCCCGCAGGTCGGCGTCGCGCATCTCGGAGTCGATCGTGGGGAAGCCGAGCAGCACGCCGGCGGTGGCGAGCGCGGTGTGGAGGGGGTTGAGGCAGGTGGTGACCTTCATGTTTTCGAAGTCGTCGCACACCTGGCGGGAGGTGAGGTGAACGCCATGAGCGGCGAAATCCGGCACCTCGCCCACGAGCACGTCCTCAATAATGAGATATTCGGTAGGCTCGGCGTTGACGAAGCCGGCCAGCGGGGTGCGCCCGAGCATCTCGATGCCCATGTCCTCAAAGCCGAGGCCCGCAAGCTCCTCAGCCACGGAGGTGTTGGGGCGCGGGGTGATCTTGTCGATCACGGTGATGGGGAAGGCCACGCGGGCGGCGTCGTCGGCCCAGGCGAGCGCCTCGTTAGAGAGCTGGCCCGCCTCGTGCCAGCCGCGCATGATGGTCATGACCGAGTCGCGCAGCTTGTCGCCATTGTGGGAGAAGTTGTCGAAAGAGATGACGTTGATCGGGCCGGCGCCGGCCTCGAAGCGGCGCACGAGCAACCCGGCCAGGTTCGCCATCGTGTTTGCATGGAAGCCGTGCGGGCCGGCGGCGATCGCCGCGAGCGCCTGCTCGGAAAGGTTGCCGGCCGAGTCGTGGATGCCGTAGCCCTTTTCGGTGATGGTCATCGTGATGAGGGTGAGCTCGGGGTTGGTGACGATCTGGGTGAGGCGCTCGAAGTCCTCCGGGCGCTGCCAGGCCAGGCCCTCGGCGATGCCGGCGATCACGCGGTAGTCGCGCGAGCCGTCCGGGTTGAGGATGGTGGAGAGGGTCATGAGGTCGTGTTTGCCGAGTTGGATGTCGAGCTCCGCGGGGTCCATCGGCACGACGGCGGTGATGGGCCAGCGATCGCCGGCGGCCAGGAGGTCGTGGGCGATGCGCGCCGGGAAGACGCGGAAGATGTTGCCGGGACCCAGGTGGATCCAGCGCGGGTTGGCCCGCCCGTCCGCCTGCATGGCGGCGACGTCGAAGGGCGGTAGCTGCACGCCGGCCACTTCGAAGGGGGCGCGGTCGCTTAGTCCTGCGAGATTCAGTTTCATGCTTGGCTCTCCGTTGACCCTAGTCATTTATTTATGCGAAACGCTCGTTTCATACACTTAAACAGTACCCTGTCCCTGTGACACAGTCACTAGTTTCATCATAGTGTGTCGAGCACAACATTCTCCGCGCAACCGAACGCAAGATTCCCCGCGTATTTCATATGGTGGAACGGGCCGCGCTAGAATTAGCCGCATGAGCACACCCAAACCACTGGCAAGCGTCAGCCGCGCCCTCTCGCTCGTGGAATACCTCGGCACCCGCGACCCCGACGGCACCGCACTTGGCACCATCGCCTCCGACCTCGGCCTCAACAAAGCCACCGTCTACAACACGCTTGCCACGCTACGCGACCGCGACTGGGTGGAACAAGACCCCGAAACCGGCTTCTACCGGCTCGGCGACGGCATCGCCCCCATCGCCGCCTACCGCACCTCCACCCGCCGCGCCGTGGACGAACTACGACCCTACCTTGAGAACATCGGGCGGCGCTTCAACGAACTCGTCCACCTCGGCCAACTTGTGGAAACCGACATCGTTTACCTCGACAAGGTCGAACCCGACCGCCCCATCCGAGTCGTCTCCGCGGTCGGCCGCCACGCCACCGCCGTCACCACCTCGCTCGGCCGAGCCCTCATCGGCTCCTTCCCCGACCGCGACAATCGCCTCCCCTGGTACTTCGAAACCCCCGACATCACCTCGCGCACCAAGGCCGACCAGCGCACCCTCCACGACGCCGTCCTCGCCAACTTCACCCGCCTCGACCACGACGGGTGGACCGAAGAAATCGAAGAAAACGAAGTCGGCATCGCCTGCGTGGGGGTCCCGCTCCTCGGCCCGCGCAAAAACTTCGCCATCTCCATCTCCGCCCCCGCCGAACGCATGACCCCCGACTATCGCGCCGAACTCGCCGCCGGCATCCGCGAAGAACTCGACCACCTCCCCTCGAACCTCCACCTCCACACGCGCCCCATCGAGCGCCGATAGGTTCACGACGCCGGTCGCGCGGCCTGCCGGGTAGCGCGGCTGGGGCTCGTGCGGCTCGGACTGTGCCGGTGCTGCTGGAACTAGTGCAACCGGCCGGGCCGGCATCGTCGGCACCCCACACGCGACGTAACTTACAGCAGCGAGCTACGCCACGGCGGCGTCAGAAAACCCGCTACAACAAGCGAAAACTCACGACACACGTAGGGCCCGCGGTGGACATCGGCGAGCGGGCGCGCACCTAATATGGGGAGCATGCCAGGGAACACCGCGAACTCGTTTTCGAGGCCGTATCGTATCCGGGGCCTGGACGGCCTGCGCGCCATCGGAGCACTGTTTGTGCTCGTCTACCACCTGCTGCCGTCCGTGGGCGGGGCCGGGTTCATCGGGGTGGACGTCTTCTTCGTCATCTCCGGGTTCCTCATCACCGCGCTCCTGCTCAAAGAACACGACGCCACCGGCGTCATCGACCTGCCCAGCTTCCTCCACCGGCGCTACCGGCGACTCCTGCCCGCGGTGGTAGTCATGGTGGTGGTCACGCTCGCGCTCGGCCGACTCATCTCCGCCGACGCCGTCACCCAGGCTCGCTGGCAAGCCTTCGGCGCGCTCACCGGCACCTACAACTGGTTCCAGGTGGCCAACGGGTCCAACTACTTCGAGGCGCAGTCGCCGCTACTGCTGAACAACATGTGGTCGCTCGCGGTGGAGCAGCAGTTCTACCTCGTGTGGCCCGTGGTAGTCATGGCGCTCTTGCTTGGCGCGCGGCGGTGGGTCGCGGGGCACGGGGGCGCGGGCGCGGCCGAACGGGACGCCCGTCGTGCGCAGATCGGAGTGATTGCGGGCATCGGCGTCATGTCACTGACGCTGCACGCGTGGCTCGCCGGCGGCGACGTCACCCGCGCCTACGTCGGCACCGACTCCCACATCTTCGGCCTCATGATCGGCGCCGGCATCGCATTCGCCCTGCCCGGCATCATGACCGGCCGGCCGCGCACCGCCTCCCCCCTGTGGGGCGTGGGCAGCTGGGTGGCGCTCGCGGGCCTGACCGTGCTCACGTTCAACGTCCCCGACGCCTCCTGGTTCTACCCCTGGGGCATGCTGCTCGCGTCCGCACTGGCCGGGGTGGCCGTGCGGGGGATCCTGCCCGACGTCGTCGGCACACCCTCCGAGGCCCTCGCCGGGTTGCTCGAGTCGCGGGTCATGGTGTGGATCGGGCAGCGCTCATACGGCATCTACCTGTGGCACTGGCCCCTGTGGGTGCTCGCCGTCTACCACCTCCACATGCCGCGGCCGCTCGCGGCAGCCCTGGTGCTCGCCGTGTCGGTGGCCGCCGCGTACCTGTCCTATACCTACGTGGAGACGCCGATCCGCACCATGGGGCTAGTGGCCTGGGTGCGCTCCATGGGCAAGCTCCCCACCGTCACAACCGCGTGGCTCACCACCGGCGCGCTCGCGCTCGCGGCCACGTTCACGGTCGCGCTCGTCACCTCCCCCGACATGACCGAGGCCCAGGCCGCAGTCGCCGCCGGGAAGCACGCCCTCGCCTCGCACTCCGCCAAACCGGGTGACGGCGCTGGTGAAGCCGGAGGCGCTGGCGGGGCTGGAGCGGCTGAGCCGGGCGGGGCCGCTGGCACCGCTGCGCCCGAGCCCAGCGCCAAAGCGACACCCGAACCGGAACCGACCGCCGCCCCCACGCCCAACACCGGCGCCGACATCACCATCATCGGCGACTCCGTCACCCTCGCCGCCGCACCCGCTCTGCTCGAGACGTTCCCGGACGCCGTTGTGGACGGGGAGGTCTCCCGGTCGATCCGGGTGTTCAAGGGCATCGCCGAGGGATACGCCGCGCAGGGCAAGCTGCGTGGGACCGTGGTCATCTCACTGGGTACCAACGGCGCGATCTCGGTGGAGACCGCGCGTGACATCATGGACTACCTCGGGCCCGACCGCCACGTCGTGTGGGTGACCGCCGCCGCCCCGCACGCCGAATGGGTGCCGCAATCGAACGCCACGATCTCGCAGATCGCCGCCGAATACCCGGACCGCGTGCGGGTTGCCGACTGGGCCGCGATCGCCGCCGCCCACCCCGAACACCTCGCCTCCGACGGGATCCACCCCGGCGGTGAAGGCGGGGCCGAGTACGCGACCGAGGTCAAGCGGGCGGTCGACTCGTTCTGATTTCTGGGCAGCACACGCGGTTCTCAGGGCCCGTCCGACAGAAGTCGTGAGAATACCGGCTACCGATTCCTATAGACACTCGGTGGGCACCAGATTCACGACTTATGGCGGCGCCACCGGGTATCAGGAGGGAATGACCCCGGCGCCTCCGGGTGCCGGACTGAAATTAGGCTGCCGGCACGGATTATCGGCGCCCGGGCAGGCGGCATTTGTGCCCGCGGCTCGGCGGCTAGTACTCGCCCCCGCGCCAGAGCACCGGCTCGGCGGCGTACTGCACACCCGAGCACTGCAGGTCGGCATGAACACGGGAGGCCCGCAGGTCGATGATGCGCTGGTTGGCGGAGCCGCGGAAGGCGAGGTCGTGGTGGTAGAGACGCTGGATGAACGGCCCGTCCACGAGCACGTCCACGAGGTCGAGCAGCTCGCGCTTGTCGGGGGTGTCGGCCAGGAGCTGTTCGTAGGTGTAGCCGGTCCACACCCACACGTCGCGCGTGGCGGCCTCACCCGCGCCGAAGCGTTCGCGGAAGCGGCGCAACAACGGCAACAGGATCGGGGTGGCCAGCATCGGCTCCCCGCCCAGCAGGGACAGCCCGGCCACGTACGGCTGGGCGACATTTGCGAGGATCCGCTCCTCAAGCTCAGTCGTGTAGGGTCGGCCATAGCGGAAGGACTGCGCCGCCTTGTTGTAACAATTCGGGCACCGGAACGGGCACCCCGACACGTACAACGAGCAGCGCACCCCCTCCCCGTCCACAAAATTGAACGGCTTGTAGTCCGCGACATTCCCGGCGAACAGCGCCCGCCCGTCCCACTCGCAGGGGGCGGGGACGCTGACGCCATCGGCGTTAATCACTCGCGGGCGTCCATGTGCTTGACGCGCGAGGAAATCTCCACGTGGCGGCCGTGGACCATCGGGCGCTTGACCGGGTTGCCGAGGTAGCCACAGGTGCGCTTGACGACGTCGCAGGTGTCCGGGTCGTCGTTACCGCACTCGGGGCAGGCGAAGCCCTCCGGCGTCGGGTCAAACTCGCCCTCGAAACCGCACTCGTAGCAGCGGTCGATCGGAGTGTTCGTGCCGAGGTAGGCCACGCGGTCGTAGGCGTAATCCCACACGGCCTCCAGCGCCTTCGTGTTGTGCGTCAGCTTCGGGTACTCGCAGTAGTGGATGAAGCCACCCTTGGTGAGCGGCGCATACTCGGCCTCGAAGTCGATTTTCTCGAACGGGGTGACCTTCTTGCGCACGTCGTAGTGGAAGGAGTTCGTGTAGTACTCCTTGTCCGTGACGTCCGCGATCACGCCGAACTTCTCCCGGTCCAGGCGGCAGAATCGGTCCGTGAGCGACTCCGACGGCGTCGAGTACACCGAGAACCAGTACGGGTAGCGCTCGCGCCACGCCTCCGCGTAACGGTTCATCGCCCGCAGGATCTCCAGCGTGAAGCCCTTTGCCTCCGGGTTGTCCTCCCAGTTCGGACCGTAGAAGAGGGTGGCCGCCTCGTACAGGCCGATGTACCCCATCGACACCGTTGCGCGGTGGCCGCGGAAAAACTTCTCCACGCCCGTCTCGCTTTCCTCCGCGCGCAGGCCGAACGCGCCGTAACGGTAGAGGATCGGGGCGTTCGCCGGAGTGGCGTCCTCGCAGCGCTTGATGCGGTAAAGCAGGGCGTCCTTGACGATCTGCATGCGCTCCTCGAAGATCTCCCAGAACGCGTCCTTGCTGCCGCGCGCCTCGATCGCGATGCGCGGGATGTTGAGGGTCACGACGCCGAGGTTGTTCCGGCCCGCGTTGATGGCCTCGCCGGTGGCGGGGTCCACCCACTTGGGCAGGAAGGAGCGGCAACCCATGGGGGCCTTGTAGTCGCCCTCGATCTGGACCAGGCGGTCATAGGAGAGCACATCCGGGTACATGCGCTTCGTGGAGCACTCGAGGGCTAGCTGCTTGATGTCGTAGTTCGCGTCCTGCGGGTCGAGGTTGACGCCGCGGCGCAAGCCCATGACCAGCTTGGGGAAGATCGCCGTGTGGCGGTCCTTGCCGATCCCGCCGATGCGGACCTGGAGGATCGCCTTCTGGATCTCGCGCTCAAACAGGCCCGTGCCCAGGCCGAAGCCGAGGGTGACGAATGGGGTCTGGCCGTTGGACGTGTAGAGGGTGTTGATTTCATACTCCAACGACTGCATCGCGTCGTAGATGTCCTTCTTTGTCTTCGCCAGGGCGTAGTCTTCGCGGCGCTCGGGCGCAACCCACTCCACGGCGTCGCGCATGTGCTTGTTGTAGTTGAGCTGGGCATAGGGGGCGAGGACCTCGTCGATGCGGTCCACCGACGTGCCGCCGTACTGGGAGGAGGCCACGTTCGCGATGATCTGGGCGATCTGGGCGGTTGCCGTGTTGATCGACTTCGGGGATTCCACGCGGGCGTTGCCGATCTGGAAGCCGTTCGTCAACATGCCCGGGATGTCGATGAGGCAGCAGTTGGTCATCGGTTGGAAGGGGTTGTAATCGAGGTCGTGGAAGTGGATGTCGCCCTTGATGTGAGCGTTGGCCACCGGCTTGGGGAGCATGTGCTTCAGCGCGTAGGCCTTCGCCACCGAGCCGGCCGTGAGGTCACGCTGGGTGTTGAAGACCGTGGCGTCCTTGTTCGCGTTCTCGTTCACCACCGACTTGTCCCGGCTTAGCAGCTTGCCCACCGAGTGCTGGATGTCCATCGTCTGGTTGCGCTCCACGTCCCGGTCGTGACGGTACTCGATGTAAGCGCGGGCCACCTCCGGGTAGCGCGAAGCCATGAGGTAGTCCTCCACCGCGGACTGGATTGTGGGGATGTCAAGGTTCTCGGCGGGCAGGGAGGCGACCACCGCGTTCGTGGCCTGCGAGCAGAAGGCGTGATCCTCGAGCCCACGGTCATTCATCGCCGCCTCAATGGCCCGGTAGATCTTCGACGCATCGAAGCGGACCGAGCGACCGTCCCGCTTAAGGACGCTGACGGTGGTGACGTCGATGAGTGACATGATCTCTTCCCCTCTTTGAGCGCGCCCAGCCAAGGCCAATGCGTGCGGTGTTCTTGCTGTTGGGCCGCATTTAGCCGGTCGGCTACGCTTTCTGGGCATATTCCAGAAAACACAAGATGTACCGTCTCGAAAAAACGCGAACACTACATATAGTAGTCGCTTTCGAATCACATGCATGTATTTTTCGCAGTGAGTTTCGCCCGCGACGTGTCTTCACGAACGCGATCCGCGCGCAACCGGGCCAAGCGCGGGCACGATGGGTGCCAACGATCTATGTCTTCTGAGGCGATCGGCGTGTCGCCGGGCCGGATGTTTGTGGCCCTACTAGTCAACTCCTCGCCACGCTGGCAGCATCAAGGATCCCCACGATCGCAGCCGCGCCATCGATCCACGGATTCCACACACCGTGTTGGTGGCACCCTCGAAGGCGATCTTGAGCGCACGGCCGCCTGCCGCTCCGTGCAGGATCACCGTGGCGCCGCGCGCGTATACGCGAGCGGCCTGACCCGTAAAGACGACTTCGCCCATCTGCGTCTTCTCCGTCTTGGCGCCGGCGTGGTCGACGTAGGACGCACCATCTAGACCCTCAATCCGCACGCCCCTGATGTCGTCGACAGCTAGGTAGGTGTGGAGCGCTTCTTCGAACGACGTCGTCTCGTCACCTTGGTTGATGACCGTCAGTTTGAGCTCAAGCTCTGGGCCGAAGGTGACCTCGTAGCGCAACGCGAGGCCAAAGGCTCGGCCGGGGAAGGTTTGGGCGGGTAGGGAGTAGACCGCGGTCACGGAATAGCCCTGCATAGTGGAGCCGTCGAAGTCCCAGGGTGTGATACGCGCCGCGCCGTGCTTCGGCTGGGCTTGGCCGGTCCTGCCGGCGCCGAACCACGGATCCATTATCCGCAATGAAAGTGCGCTCATTAAGCGGGCGCGGTCCAGCCACGAGTAATTCCATACAGTTCCTACCCCAAGCGCCCCACACATCTGGGCGCGCCGCTACTCAGATAGCGTAATCTCTTCGACGAGAACACGCCTAGCGTTCTCAAAGTGTTCGCCTCCGCAGTCGAAGCCCCCGTCGATATCCGACTGTTCGCCAGTCAAAAAGACGTCACCGGCCTTGATCCTTGTGCCGTTGACGTCAAGGTAGGCGCCATCCGCAGGGCCCGTAGCCGTTCCCGCGAAGACAAGCAGCGCGCCGCGCTCATTGATTGGGCACAGTTCATCGCCACCCACCCTGATCTCTTTCAAGGTATTGATGGCCGCAACACTTAAGACATACTCCGCTCGCTGCAGAGTCGGCGCCTTCAGATCCTCGGCTTGGCCGGCGCACCCCGCCAGCGCAAGCAGGAGGATTCCCGCCAGCGCACCACCATTTCGTAGCCTAGCCATATATCAATCTCGCTCCATAGTTATCCCGCACTGCACGCCAATCAGTAACATATGTCGTGGATTGCCCGACCAAGGGATCAAAGTGGCCGGTTATCATTCCCGTTACTCTGACCGAGCTACCGAAGTTGGCGAATACCGGCCCCCCAGAATCACCACCTTGGCTTGAGGTACCACCTCGTAGACTAATGAGGTTGCCATAACAACCGGTACCAAAGCATCGTGATATGCCATAGCTAATTACTTGGTTATTACAAACGTTTCCACTCGTTCTTCCCTGAAAGCACAGCCGATTTCCTTGTGACCCCATGGGGTGCCAAGTGCCCGCCACGGGCTTCCTCTCACCACCAGAAAGGATCTTTCCTTCGTATGTCTTGCCGCTCACAAACTCTGCATCAATGCTCGCATTATATTTGTGTGTAACCCGACCTGAATTAGAAACACCTGCACGCGAAGAAGATGTCCAGACATGCGAGAGCAAATCGAAACAATGACCCGCAGTAAAAAACCCACGTGCACCATTACTATTCTCAGCGGGAATACCACTCGTACACGAATACAAATTCCCCTGCCGATAGCCAAGAATTGACGCTCCCCCAACAAATGGGGCCCGCACATTTTCGTTGTACGCATCGTCTTGATAATATCCCGGCACGAATGAGTATCCAACGCCTGTATCTGGGAGCACCTCAAGGTCGCCTTCAGTCAGCTCACCGCTCAGCTCAATGGTGTCGCTTTGTGCATGGTAACCAAACGCGACCCGTGCGCCCGTCGCTTGGAAGTGTGCTGTTAACTGCTCCATTGCAGAAGATATCTGTGCGGCAGTGTACTTAGACATCACAACAACCACACTGTCGCGACCATCGCCGGAAAGTGCATCACTCCGTAGGTGAGAAGCATTGGATGACTCTAGTGCATACTCGGGAGAGAGGTTCAATTCCGCCTTCGCGCTTGTCGCATCCTCGCGCGAGATCGCAACATAGCCAACACCCAAGTCCGTATCAAAATACTGTCCCACGATCTCGAAACCGTCAGTAGTGTACGGTGCATCTTCAGGGGGTAGACCGATGTCCCCAGCAGATGCCACATAATACTCAACCGGCTCCGGCATCTCAACAAGTTGCGCAAGTGGAGTATCCGCGACACTCCTTGCGCGCGAATCATTCTCAACATCCGGTGTGGCTGAAACATCGTCAGTAGCCACGCCGAATCCGGTCGCCGCGATCAGAGCAGCGCCCGCGAAGGCTAAACTGAGCGTGTTCTTTTTCACGTGTGGATCTTATCACATTTTCCAGATGTGTGCAAGAATTATAGCATCGAAGCCCCCCAACGGTGTTGATTTTTTCAGCGGCTGGCCCGTGTTCTTGCGTTAAAGTCGGGTTTGGACTCAGCTTCATGCTGGGGTGGAGAATCCTCGCTGTAGAATCTGCGGAACACTAACACAAAACCGGGGTGCGACCAGTGCTGGTAAACCACGGTTCCGCTGCTCGGCTTGCCGTGCTAGCCACACGCGTAGGAATGATACGAAGGCGCGGGATATGGCCGTTGATGGCACCAGTTGACGAGGTCCATCACGTGGTGGTTGGGATGATATTTACTTGTCACACAAGCTAGTACTCATCGCTTTCACGAAGAATCACATGTTGGGCTTACGCCTGTCGACTCCTTCGCTGAAGCTGCGGAATAGGCGAGCCGACCGGCATTATGAAACACCGCGCATCAGTCCTCCCTTGCTAGAGAAGCGTGGGTGTCCAACCCTCGCTCGGAATTGCCTCATGACCGCCGCCTCGAAGCCAGTATCTCGCTCACAGGGCGAGCGTGCGATGTGTCTGTCCTCAACCTGACACAACTGTTGAGTCTGAGCGCGACCGAGCCCATATAGCGATCGGTAGACGCCATATTCAAGAGAAGTGTCGGGCGCTGTGTCAGATTCTCAAGAGAAGTGTCGCTCAGCTCGTATAGGCGCACGGGCACTAAGTTCTTCCTATCGGAAGCAGGGCCAACGACGCCGAGCCGGGGGCTGGACCCACAGCGGCGACTGGCGACGCCGAGGCCTCCGCCTGCCGGCGGACCGGCCGGCGGGACACACACCAGCGAGCAAGCACCCTCGCCTACACCGCGCCCGTGGCCGTCAGGTACGTCAGCACCGCCCGCACCCGCCGGTTCTCCTCCCCGGCCGGCAGCCCCAGCTTGGAAAACACGTTCGCCACGTGCTTGGACACCGCCGCGCCGGACAAGTACAGCTCCCCGGCGATCTCTGCGTTCGACTTCCCCTGCGCCATGAGCTCCAGCACCTCGGATTCGCGCGGGGTCAGCGCGTCCAACGCGCTCGCCTTCCCGCGTACCAGCCCCACGGCCACCTCCGGGTCCACCACAACGCCGCCGCCCGCCACGATCGACAGCGAGTGCACGAAGTCCGCCACCCGCGACACCCGCTCCTTGAGCAGGTACCCCAGGCCCCCGCGGTCAGCGCCGGGCCGAGCCATCGCCACCGGGTCGAACAGCGCGGACGCATAGGCGGGCGCCACGTACTGGCTCAGTACCATGACCGACAGGTCGGGGAAGTCGGACCGCAGCTCCACGGCCACCCGCAGCCCGTCGTCGCTCATCGTCGGCGGCATCCGCACGTCCGTGACCAGCACGTCCACCGCCCCCGGATCACCCGCGAGTAGCTCCCGCACAGCCGCGAGCGTGCTGGGCGCGTCGGAGGTCTGCCCCACCACGGTGTGCCCCACACGCTCGAGGATGCCGGCCAGCCCCTCGCGCACCAAGGTCACGTCATCGGCCAAGAAGATCTTCATTGCACTCCCCCAATCGCACTCTCGCCTCGGTATAGCAGCAGCGGAATCGTGCCCACCACCATCGTGGGCCCGCCCACCGGCGAGTTCACCTCCAGCTTCCCGCCGAACGCGGCCAGCCGCTCGCGCAGCCCGGCCAGCCCATGCCCGGCCACCACCGACGCCCCGCCCGGCCCGTCATCCACCACCGACACCCTCAGCGTCTCATCCGCCGCCAACAGCAAGGTGGTCCGCGCTCCCGGCGCGTACTTCGCCACGTTCGTCAGCGCCTCGGTGGCCAGGAAGTACGCGGCGGCCATCACCCCTTCGGGCATGTCGGGCAGCGCGTGCGGCACCACCACCCGCACCGGCACCGGGCTGCGCTCCGCCGCCCCGCGCACGGCCCTTTCCAGCCCCAGGTCCGACAGCACCTTGGGGTGGATCTCATTCACGGTTTCGCGCAGGGCCCGCAGCGACTCCTCGTTCGTCTGCAGCGCCCGCGCCACGATCCCCGGCAGGTCCGCGAGCGCCGGCGGGATCTCCCCCGCGGCCCCCGCCATGTCCAGCAAGAACTGTGCTTCCCCGATCGCCATCCCGGAGGCGACGAGGTGCTGTTGGGCACCGTCGTGAAGGTCGCGTTCGATGCGCCGCCGCTCGATCTCGAACGCGGACACGATTTGCCGGCGCGAGTCGGTCAGCTCCTCGACTTGCCGCGCCACGTCCTTCTTCCTCCACATACCTCTAGCCTATCGGCGCCCTCCGACACTCTCGACCCCCGCGCCGTCGCCCCCGCGAAAAGGTAGACCTAGCCCTACCCCCAATTGGGCAGGTAGCACCCTCGAAATCGGTGCCGGCCCGGGTTTGAATGGAACCATGAACGAACTCAATGCAACGCACTTGGTAAAAACGTACGGTAAGGTCCACGCCCTCGCCGGGGTCGACCTCCACATCGACGCGGGCGAACTCGTCGCCGTCATGGGCCCCTCGGGGTCCGGCAAATCCACGCTTTTGCACGTCCTGTCCGGCATCCTTGTTCCCGACGACGGCGACGTGCGCCTTGGCACCACCTCCGTCACGTCGCTGAACGACGCCGGCCGGTCGAAGTTGCGCCGCGAGCGCCTCGGTTTCGTGTTCCAAGACGGGCAGCTGGTTCCGGAGCTGACCGCGCGGGAGAACGTTGCGCTGCCCCTGTTCGCCGCTGGGGTCAAGCGCGGGGAGGGCCTGCGCCGGGCCGAGGAGTGGCTCTACCGCCTCGGGGTGGCGGAGCAGGCGAAGAAGCGCCCGGGCGAGATGTCGGGCGGGCAGGCCCAGCGCGTGGCGATTGCCCGCGCGATGGTCTCCAGCCCGGCGATCATCTTCGCTGACGAGCCGACCGGCGCGCTCGACCAGGCCACCGGCCACGAGGTCATGCAGCTGCTGTCCACCACCGCCCGCATGAACGGCACCACCCTGGTGGTCGTCACCCACGACCTCAAGGTCGCCTCCTGGTGCGACCGCCTGGTGGAGATTCGCGACGGCCTCATCCACACCGATCGCCCAATGTCGCAGGTGCAGGGCGCGGAGGTGGCCCGATGAACACGCTGCAGATGACGGGTCACCTCGCCACCTCCCGGATCCGCAACGCCCGCGGGCACGCGCTGTTGGACGCGCTCGCCGTCGTCGCCTTCTCCGTCTCTTCCTGGCTGCTGCTCACCACCGCCGGGGGCGTGTGGATGTTCTACGAGCGGCTGGACACCACGGGCCCGCGCCTACTCGAGCAGGGCGTCCCGCTCGACGTCACGGACGGGTTGAGCGGGGTCTACATGAGCCTGGCGGTGCTCGCGCTCGGCCTGCTCATTATCCCCCTCCTCTCCCTTGGCGCCTCGGCCGCCCGGCTCGGCGCGAACGGCCGCGCCCGCCGCCTCGCCTCCCTGCGCCTCATCGGACTCAGCGCCGGCCAGGTCAACCTCATGACCCTCGTGGAAACCCTCATCCAGGCCGCTGTCGGCTTCACGATCGGCGGGGCGATCTACCTCCTCACCTTGCCCGCGTGGTCGAACATGAGCTTCACCACTTTGCCCATCACCACCACCGAGATGCTCCTGCCCTGGTGGGGCTGGCTCGCCGCCGCCGCGCTGGTCGCCGTCATCACGATCGGCTCCACCCTGGCCGGCCTGTGGCGCGTGTCCATCTCCCCGCTCGGCGTCTCGCGCCGGGAGACCCCGAAGGCGATGAAATACTGGCGGGTGATCGGCGTCGTCGCCGCGATCCCGGTGCTGGGCGTCATGATGCAGAACCTCGACCCAGAGACCTCCACCATCGCAAACTTCCTCTTGTCCGCGCTCATGCTCATGGTCTTCTTCCTCACCGTGTCGCTGGCCGGCCCACTGTTCATCCAGATGGCCGCCCGCCCCGTGGCCGTCACGGCCCGCACCCCGCGCCTGCTCGGCACCCGCCGCGTCCTCGACGACCCCCGCGCCGCATGGCGCAACATCTCCGCGATCTCGCTCATGGCGCTCCTGGCCTCCGTGGTCGTGTTCATCATGACCATGGACGTCACCGGCTACGGCAGCATCAACGAGGACGTGGACAACCTCAGACGCACCCTCACCGGCGACATCACCAAGGGTGTCGCGATCGCGCTCGCCTTCTCCCTCATTCTGGGCGCCACGGGCACCCTCATCCACCAGGCCTCCGACGTGTTCGACCGCGCCGAGGAATCCGCCGCCCTCATGCGGATCGGCCTGCCCTACTCCACCCTCCTCAAGGCCCGCCTGTGGCAGGTTATCCCGCCGTTGCTGCTCATGCTCTCCGTGACCATCGGCCTCGGCGCCCTACTCGGCACCTTCGCCGAGCAAAAGGCCAACACCGACAACCTCGTCATCCTCGTGTGGGTGGTCGGCCTCGGCATTGCGCTCACGCTCGCGGCGGTGGTCGCCACCGCACCGATCCAGGCGATGGTGCTGTCCCAAAAGTCGCGCAAGAACGACTAGCAGGCGGTGGCTCCGTCAGAACTCGTGAATCTGCGGTCCACCAGGCTCCTATAGGAACCGGTAGCCGGTATATTCACGACTTCTGTCGGACCGGCGGCTCGCCCGTGCCGGGTGACACGGCAAACCCATGACAGTGGTCATGGAAAAGTCCGGTCACCCGGCACTTCTGCGCGCGCGGGTGGCTGGGCACAATGGAGTCATGAACGCAATCAGCGCCAAGGCGCTTACGAAGAAGTTTGGCAACGTCACCGCCGTGGATGGCATTGACCTGGTGATTGAGCCGGGTGAGGTGGTCGCGCTCCTTGGCCCAAATGGGGCCGGCAAGACCACCACGCTCGACATGATCCTCGGCCTCACCCATCCCACCTCCGGGCAGGTGTCGGTGCTCGGCGGCACCCCGGTGGCGGCGATCCGCGCCGGCCGCATCAGCGCCCTCCTCCAGACCGGCGGGCTACTGGCCGACATGACCGTGCGCGAGTCCGTGGCCTACATCGCCGCGTGCTACCCGGGCGCCCAACCGATCGACTCCGTCATCGAGCGCACCGGCCTCACCCCCATCGCGGGGCGCCGCGTGGGCAAGTGCTCCGGCGGCGAACAGCAGCGCCTCAAGTTCGCACTCGCCCTCCTGCCCGAGCCCGACGTCCTCATCCTCGACGAACCCACCACCGGCATGGACGTGGCCGCCCGCCGCGAATTCTGGGCCAACATCTACGAGGAATCCCACCACGGGCGCACCGTCATCTTCGCCACCCACTACCTCGCCGAAGCCGAGGAGTTCGCCAAGCGCACGATCCTCATGAACGCCGGCCGCATCGTCGCCGACGGGCCGACCTCCCAGGTGCGCTCGATCGCGGGCCTACGCCACGTGCGGGCCACGGCCTGCGCCCTGCCGGCCACGGAACGCGAGACGCTCGCCGCCGAGCTTGCGGCGCTTCCGGGCACCACGGCGTCGTGGGACGGGCAAACCCTCGAGGTGCGCACGGCACACTCCGACGACGCCGCCCGCATCCTCCTCGCCCACCCCATCACCGACCTCATCATCACCGAGGCCTCGCTCGAGGACGCCTTCCTCACCCTGACCTCGACCGAGAAGACTGGAGCCTAACATGATCGCCATCGACCTCAAGCGCATGCTGCGCGACCCCGGAGTCCTGTTCATCATCGGGGTGCCCGTGCTCATGTACCTCATCTTCGGCGCGGCCCAGAGCTACGGGCAGGAGAGCGCGGCGAACGGCAACCTCGCCATGGCGATCATGGTGGGCATGGCCGCTTACGGCGCCGTGGCCGCCACCGCCAGCCTCGCCTCCCAGGCCGGGGTGGAAAAGCTGCAGGGGTGGGGGCGCCAGATCTCCCTCACCCCGCTGACCGCCGGGCGCTACGCGCTCAACAAGTCCCTGACCGCCGCGGCCTTTGCCCTCATCACCGTGGCCATCATCTACGCGGTCGCGGCACCCACCGGCGCGAAGGGCACGGCGTGGGCGTGGGTGGGGTCCTTCCTCATTGTGGCGGTGGGCGCGCTACCGTTCGCGCTGGTCGGGCTGGCGCTCAGCTACGTGATGCGCTCGCAGTCGGCGACGTCGGTGGTCAACGCCCTGGTCCTCCTCTTCGCTTTCGCCGGCAACCTGTTCGTGCCCCTGTCCGGCAAGCTGCTCGAGGCCTCCCGCTTCACCCCGATGTGGGGCTACATCACGCTTGCCCGCTGGCCCGTCGCTGAAGGGATGTGGACCACCGGGCAGGGCGAGGCCTACACCGACGAACTGTGGCAGGCCCTCGTGTCCTTCGGGGTGTGGACGGCCGTGTTCATCGGCCTCGCCGCCCTCGCCCTACGACGCCGGGGTGAACGCCAGTGAGCAGGCGCGCTGAGGGTGCGGCCGGTGCCGAGGGGGCCGGCCGCACCGGCCGTGCTTGGCGCGGACGCGAAGCGGGCTGGTCGGGCAGCACAAGCCGGGCGGGCAGCGCGGGCCGGGGCGACGGCGTCGTGAAACGCTCACGCGAAGAGCTGCGCGAGCAGGTGGGCGGCATGGCAATGGCGTTCGTGTGGCTGGTGTTCCTCATCAATCCGGTGGTGGAGATCCTCGGGCAGACGGAGCCCGCGTGGCTGAAGGCTGTCCAGCTCGGGGGCCTGGCCCTCTTCGCCGCCGCGTACATCACCGGCACCGCCTACGCGCTCACCCGTCCCGACCCCTTCTCCGACACTTTCTACCCCGCCACGGCAGTAGCCGTCGCCGTGTCCGGCGCCATCTTCATCGCCAACACCGCGGTCTACCCCGGCGCCGCCGCACTTGGGATCTACGTGGTGGCCCAGCTCGTCATCACCCTGCCCCCGCGCATCGGGTATTGGGCGGGAGGGCTGCTGTGTGCGGTCGTCGTCGGGCTGATCTCGCGCCTGCCGGGGGACGGGATGTGGGCCCTGGGGTTCATCGCGGTGGCCGTGTACGTCTCCACCATCGGCAGCAGCTACTTCACGCGCCAATCCGAGCGCGACAAGCGCGCCGCCCGCCGCGAAGCCACCCTCGACGAACGCGAGCGCATCGCCCGCGACGTCCACGACGTCCTCGGCCACACCCTCACCGTCATCTCCCTCAAATCCGAGCTCGCCAACAAACTCCTCGACCGCGACGTCGAGCGCGCCCGCGCCGAAATCGCCGACATCCACCAGCTCAGCCGGCAAGCCATCGCCGAGGTCCGCTCCACCGTGTCCGGGCTCGCCGGGCGGCAGCTGGCCGCGGAGCTCACGCACATTGAGGAGGTCGCCGACGACGCCGGCATCGCCCTCACCATCACCGGCAGCGCCGACGACGCCGACCCCAGCCACCGCATCCTCTTCGGCTGGGTGGTGCGTGAGGCGATGACCAACATCGTGCGCCACTCGGGGGCGCGACACGCGTGGATCAAGATTGGTGCACAGAGGATCGTGGTGGCCGACGACGGTGTGGGGTTCTCGCCGATGTCCGAGGGCAACGGACTGCGCGGGCTACGCCAGCGCGTGGAGAACGCCGGCGGTAGGCTGAAGGTGACAAGCCCCGGGCCGGGCGGGCGCGGGGCGCAAATCGAGGTGGAACTGTGAGCCCAATACGCGTTGTTCTCGCTGATGACCAGGCGCTCGTGCGGGGCGCGCTCGCCGCGCTACTCTCGCTTGAGGACGGCATCGAGGTGGTGGGCGAGGCCGGGGACGGCGAGGAACTCGTGGCGCTGGTGGGCAAGGTGGCGCCGGATGTGGCGCTGGTGGACATCGAGATGCCCGGCATGGACGGGATCGAGGCCACGCGGCAGATCGCGGGCCGGTGGCCGGAGGTGAAGTGTCTGGTGGTGACCACGTTCGGGCGGCCGGGCTACCTGCAGCGGGCGCTGGAGACCGGGGCACGCGGGTTCGTGGTGAAAGAAACACCCGCCGAACAGCTGGCCGACATGGTCCGCGGCGTGCACGCCGGCAAGCGCGTGATCGACCCGGCGCTCGCCACCGAATCCCTGTTTTCCGGGGCGAACCCCCTCACTGCCCGCGAGCGCGAGATCCTGCGCATCGCCCTCGAAGGCGGGAAAGTGGCTGATATTGCGGGGCGCGTGCACCTGTCCAAGGGGACGGTGCGCAACCACCTGTCCTCGGCGATCGGGAAGATGGGCGTCACTACGCGGAGCGAGGCAGCGCGGGCCGCCCAGGACCAGGGGTGGCTCTAGGCGGCGTGGTAGGGCCGGGCTGCCAGCCCGTGCCGGCGGGCGCGGCGGGCTCTTCTGGTCGACCCGTGGCTAACTAGTGAATCTGAGCCCGAAAACGCCAGATTTCCGGACCAAAACCACCAAACTCACCTGTTAGCAACACGGGCCTCACGCCGGTAGAGCACAATCTCGCGCCCGAGGTAGACCGCAATGAGGAGCAACACCGCAATGGAGATGGGCAGCCACCAGGGGAACCGCGGGAGCTCGGAGGCCTGGCCGGCGCTGTCGACGTCGGCGGCAGGGGTGGGGATGATGCGCTCGCCGGTAACAAGGATGCGGTGGCTGTTGACGCCGAGCGGGGTGCAGGTGATGAGAGTCGCCAGGTCGCGGCCGGGCTCAACGAGCACCGCTTGACTGTCTTGGGGCTCGACCACTTGCGTAGAGAAGACGCGGTACGTCAGCACCTCACCAAAGACCTCGAGCGTAAAAGTGTCTCCCTCTTTGACCTGGTCGAGGTTGTTGAAGAGGGTAGCTTCGGGCAGACCACGGTGTGCGGTGATCACCGTCCGGGTGGAGTCCCCGCCCACGGGTAGCGACGTTCCCTCCAGATGACCTGCGCCCTTAAGTAGTGTCTCCTCGCTCGTGCCATGGTAGATCGGCAGATCCACGTCGATCGACGGAATGCGGATCCTGCCCATGATCCCCGCCTCGCCAGCCTTCAGCTGCTGGTCGTAGGGCAGGACGTCCGGGTTCGATTCGAGGTCAACGACGCCGGAGCCGTGCGGCACGTGCTCGTTCGATCCGACGACAGCCCCAGAGGCGAGCAGATCGTTGTATTGGCGTGCTTCTTGGACTTGTTCGCGGCGGTCCGGCTCGACGTGGTCGACCAGGTTGGCGTAGGAGTCGACCACCTTGGACTGGTCCCACTGACTTTTCCATGAGGCGATCGTGGGGTAAAGAATGAGCCCGCTCCCGGCTAGGACGAGGAGCGCGATGATAAAGGCACTGACGAGGCGACGCATGCGTAGATACACAGTTGTGGGGGTGCTGAGGCACCCCCACAACTCTAGGTGATGTTAGCTCCGCTTACGCGAACGAGAGTTCACCGCGTAGAGTGCCACGCCGGCGCCCACGAGGCCCAAGCCGAGCACGGTCAGCAGCGCCGTGCCCGCCGCACCGGTGAGGGGCAGATCCGGGCCGTCTTGCGGGGTGTTCGTCACGGTGGTGAGTTGCTCAGTCGGGGTCGTGACCTTACCGGCCTTGATCGTCACCTTCGTCACCGTGTCAGGAAGGACGTAGCCGGCCGGAGCCTTGGTCTCCTTGAGGCAGAACTCCTTCGTCGCCTGGTCGGCTGCGGTGCCCTTGTCGAACGTTCCGAGGTAAATGCCGGTGAAGGAGACGACGCCGTCTTCGCCAGAGACCGCTGTCACGATCGGGTCACCGGTGGTCTGGTCGCCATTGCACTGGTAGAGGCCGAACTCGGCACCCGACAGCTCCTTGCCCGGGTTATCTGCGTCCACCTTCTTGAACTTGTAGTCGCCGAAGTAGGGATCCTTGGTCGGGTCGATCGGCGGGGTGGGGACGTTCGGATCCTCGAAGGGGTTGTACTCGTTGTCGATCGGCCACGCGCTGTTCTCGACGATGCCGTTCTCGGGGATCGCGGTCACCGTGGTTTTGAGGACGAACTTGACGGTGTCACCCTTCTTGATCTGTGCACGCGCAGTCTCGCCGAGCGTGATCTTAACGCCGTTCTTCCCGCCGGTGAGCGGCTCGACAGTAACGTCCGTCAGCGGATCGATGGCGTCCTTCAGGTAGACCTTCGCAGACTGGTCAACATAGCTCAGGTAGTCCTTGAGCTCATCGACCACGCCGAATGCCGACGGGGTGTCGGTGGTCGCCGTCGTCGTGATGGTCCACTCAAGGACGTCACCCACCTTGTGCGTGTCCTTGTCGTCCGAGACTTCCTTAGTACCCGGTGTCTGGACGACGTTCTTGGGGTAGACGTGGACGTTGGTGATCCACTTGCCGTCAAACGGAAGCGGGATGGTCACGAAGAACGGGGCCGCCTTCTTCGTGATGGCGTGCTCGCCCGTCCCGGTCTCCTCGACGAGGTAGACGCCCATGTCGAGGCTGTTGACTGCTACCGATCCGTCCTCAGTGGTCGTCACCTTCTGGGAGGTACCCCTGGTGATACCGTTCTGACCAACCTGGTCGACAGTCAGGGTCGAGACCTTCTGCCAATCAGCATTCTTGTTCAGGTCAAGACCTTCGATCTTCGTGACGGTGAACTCCACGCCCTTAAGCGGATCGCTCGGCGCGGCCGAAGTTCCGTCCGGCTTGAGCTGGTTGGTGTTGCCGACTTCCTTGTGCTTGTGGATCGTAATCGACCCTTGCCCGGTCGGCATATCGCCCGGAGCGGCGTTTGCAACGCCCACACCGAGGGTGAGGACGGAAGCCAAGGCGACGACCGTCGTCGCCACAGCGCGCTGCTTCAATTTCTTGAGAAACTGCACTCGAGTACCTTTCGTCTTGTGGGCTGAACTTCGCCCTGTTTCAGTGACGCTTACGCGGTTGCGCGAGCCTTATGAGCAGGGCGAAACTGAGGACCCCCGCACCCAGAAAGGCGTAGAAGTCGCGTCCGATCCCGCCGGTGAGCGGAATCGTAGGTCCGGCCTGTAGTGTGTTGTAGATCGCCTTCGCTCCCGCGAACGTCACGTCCGGGTTGTCGGCGGCGATTGTGAAGGTCGTGGGCGTCGCGTCGAGGACGTAGCCCGCGGGAGCCTTCGTTTCCACCAGCTCGTATGTGCCGAGCGGGAGGCCCGTGACCTGGATAATTCCGGCCCGGGAGTCTGTGTCGTTGTGCGCCGAGCGCTCGCAATCGGCGGGAGAGTTGCCGACGCAGTCGGTGATCGTCCACGTGTCGGTCGTCGTCGTGTTCGTCAGCTTCCACTCCGACCCGCTTAGCAGCGGCTCGTCACCCGTGGCCGCCGCGCCTTGCTTCGCGCGCTTCTCGAAGGTCAGCGAGCCCCTGATTGGCGTGTTGACCACCGCGTTGTGCCACTTGTGCCCGGTCACGGGATCTTGACCGTCGTAGAGGTCTACCTTATGTGCCTCCTGCGACGGCGAGCTGATCGTGAACGTGTAGGTCTTGCCCGACTTCACGTAGCCCGCGGGGGCGACCGCTTCCGTCAGCGTGTAGGTGCCGCGACCAAGCCCGGTGAGGAGCAGCCGACCCTCCTCCGTGTCCTGGTCGATGCCGCCGGGAGCTGTTGCGTCGGGGACGGTAAAGCTGGGCGCTTCCTGCGTGGCGCCGTCGACGGTGAAGGTTGCGCCGTCCTCGCGTGCGAGCGTCCACGATGAGCCGGCGAGCAGCTCGCCGTCCTCGTTCACCTTCGCCCACTCCATCTTGCCGTTGGCCTTCGCCGAGTTCGTAAACGTGCACACCACGTCACCGACGGCATTTGGAATGGTGACGCTCGCCGTTGCCGTGGCGCCCGAAACCTTCGGCGTCGTGGGCTGGACGCCGCCATCACAGCGAAGCGTGACGGTATAGCCCTCCAGCGTGGCGCCGGGGCGGTTGATCGTCTCAGAGAGGGTGACCCGCGTTCCCGCGAGCACCGGGAGCCGCTCGGTGGTGACCTCGGTTTGCTCGCCTGAGGTGCTCGCCTCCCGGGAGATGTTGTTCGTCCCGACTTTCACCGTGAACTGGTCGGCGGCGTCCACGCGGCCATTGACGACCTTCCTCACGGCAACGGACGGGATGACAGCTTCGCCTGCAAGATCGGAGATCTGGCCCACCCACGGCGTTGGCCGATAGTAGGGGCGGCCCGCGCCAGTTCGTTCTTCGCGCCAAGCGGCAAGCGGATATGCCCACGGCGAGTTCGGGTCCATCTCCCAGTAGGTGCCCAGATCGCCGACGTGCGGCATCGAGCGAATCTCGCGTGCAATACCGTTGGCGTCGTGCTGGTAGAAATGCGAAATGGAGTCGGTCTTCTTGTAGTTCGACGTGATGAGCGAGCCGTCGGGCCCAATCGAGATGCCCGTCGTCTGCGCCGCGTCAGAGTTTTGCTCACCGATGGACTGGCCTTGACGAATTTTCGAAGTGCCAAGGTGATAGGAGGCGAGCTCGCCGCCCCGGGCCGAAGCGAGGGTCTCCCGTGTCACCACCTCAAAGCTCACCTCGTTGTAGCCCGCGTTCGAGCTGCCCGGAATATCGGCCTGCAGATGGGAAAACACCACCACAAGATCGCCGGATTCGGTGAACGTCAAGTCGCCGTTGTTGTCGCCATTCGAGCCCCCAGGCGCGGAATCGCGGACGTCGCCGACCTTGTCTAACCTGCCATCGGGCGTCATCTTGTACACGTGCGCGACAAGGCGCTTGTCATTGTCCGGGCCTTCGCGATCCGTGATCGCGAGGTAGTACGTTCCGTCGGGGGCCACCTGACCGCCGTTGAAGGTGAGATCCTTGAGCTCGTTGCCACCCGGCACCTTCTTGTATGGGAACTCGAACTCGTCTCCGAACTTCCTCCACTCCGTGTCGCCCGGCGTGTACTTATAGACTTGGAAAAGCGGCGCCTTTGAGGAGCCACTCCTTCCCTCGTAGGGGGTGCCAGTCTGCCCGACCTTCAGCGTCGCGTACCGAGTGCCGTCCTCCCCAACGCCGAGAGCGTTGTAGTTCAGGCCCTTGGAGAAGTAGCAGTACTTGCCATCCGTTCTTGTGGGGCGGGCGTCCTTACACTCGGTGCTGCTCAGCGGACGACGAACCTCCCGCCGGGTGTTGGGGCTCGTGTAGGAGGTGAGGTTCTGGATGCCGGGCAGGTACGGCGGCAACGGGGCGAGGTCCGCCGTCGCCGGATTGAAAAGGTAGAGCTCACCGTTCGTGGACAGGGCCTCGATACCCGGCGCCGAGCCTGCCGCACCCAGTGCGGCGAACATGAGCGGACCCGAGTCTTCGAACCCGTCAGAATTGGGCTCCGCGAAACTCCGATCGCCCTCTTGCGTATCTGCCTCCGGATCGCCCTCGGCCGTATCCGGAGCGGCTAGCTCAGAAAGCTGCTCTCCCCCCCCCGCTGAATTATCGGCACTTGGCGTTTCGGGCGTAGCTTCCTCGGAACTGTCAATCGAGGGGTTGGCGTTTTCGGCGGTTCCCGGCTCCGCCGATTCGGTGTCGGCGCTGCCGGAAGGTTCCGTCTGGCCGTCTGTCTGCGTGGCGGCGTCGGTCGCCTCTGCGACCGTGGAAGGCGTCGAGGAATCTTGCGCGACGGCGGCTGGCACGCCCCCGACCAGCGCCAGGCCTGCCACCACCGTCAGTGCAACGAGTGCACGCAGACGCGCCGTGACGCTCTCAGCACATTTGCTCATGGTCACCCCGCCTCCGAATTGGTCACTGCAGATGTTGATGCACTTATACTGCTATTTAGCGCCACCGAAAACAATATCGTTTTATCCTATGAACACGTCCGACATAGCTACGACTTGGGGCGGACGAAACCCACCCCCCCCCGAACTGGGGCAACGCTCCTCTGAACACCCGTGCCGGAGGGCCCTTGTCCCGCAATGTTACTTACGACACACCTATAGGCTTTAGTGGTTTATTCTCTCGACATCACCTCGAATGCCCACACCGTCACTGTCGCCGAATCCTGCCGCCCAGCAACGTGGCACAATGGTTTCGATGATTGACGGAAGCACACCTACCAGGCACGGCGAGACGGCTGTGGGCAAGCGCGCCAATAAGCGCGCCGGCAGGCCAAACGCCAAGCATGCCGGCCGCCGCTCCCGCGGCCCGCGCCCCTTCATCCCCGCGGAGCTCGAGGCCCGCCGCGCCGCCCTCCCGGCGATCACGTACCCGCCGCAGCTCCCGGTCTCTGCGCGCCGCGCCGACATCGCGGAGGCGATCGAGAACAATCAGGTGGTGATCCTCGCGGGCGAGACGGGCTCGGGCAAGACCACCCAGTTACCGAAGATCTGCCTGGAGCTTGGCCGCGGCATCACCGGCATGATCGGCCATACGCAGCCGCGCCGCATCGCGGCCCGTTCGGTGGCGGACCGAATCTGCGACGAGCTGGGCGTGGAGCTCGGCGGCGCGATCGGCTATCAGGTTCGCTTCACGGAGCAGGTCTCGCGCACCACCCTGGTCAAGCTCATGACCGACGGCATCCTCCTCGCCGAAACCCAGTCCGACCCCGACCTGCGCAAATACGACACGATTATCATCGACGAGGCCCACGAGCGCTCCCTCAACATTGACTTCCTCCTCGGCTACCTCGCCAACCTCCTGCCGCGCCGCCCGGACCTCAAGGTCATCATCACGTCCGCCACGATCGACTCCCAGCGCTTCGCCGAACATTTCGGCCGCCACATGTACGGTGGTTTCCCGGGCAACGAGGCGCCGATCATTGAGGTGTCGGGGCGCACGTTCCCGGTCGAGATCCGGTATCGCCCGCTTTACGACGACGCCGTCGGCCCGGCTTCCAGCCTGCCCTCGGGCGGTCGCGATGGCGACGCCGCGACCGCCCCCAGCCCCCACCACGCACCCGCTTTTGAAGGCCGCGAAAAGCTCACGCGCGAGGAGGCCCGCGACCAAGTGGCCGGCATCCTCGACGCGGCCGCCGAGCTCATGGCTGAGGGCCCGGGAGACATCCTCGTGTTCCTTTCCGGCGAGGGCGAGATCCGCGACACGGCCAAGGCGTTCGAGGAGGAGCTCGGGCGCCGTTACGTTGAGCCGGGCGGGCGGTCGTCGGTGCCGGACGCCGTCGAGGTCCTGCCCTTGTTCGCGCGCCTGTCGGGCGCCGAACAGCGCCGCATCTTCCAGCCCCACGCCCACCGCCGCATCATCCTGGCCACGAACATCGCCGAGACCTCGCTGACGGTGCCGGGCATCCGCTACGTCATCGATCCGGGCACCGCCCGCATCTCGCGCTATTCCAACAAAACCAAGGTGCAGCGCCTGCCGATCGAGCCGATCTCGCAGGCGTCGGCGAACCAGCGCTCGGGGCGCTCGGGCCGTGTGGAAGACGGCATCGCGATCCGGCTGTACTCGGAGGAGGAGTTCGCCGCGCGCCCGGAGTTCACGGAGCCGGAGATCCGCCGCACGTCGTTAGCGTCGGTGATCTTGCAGATGGCCGCGATGAACCTGGGCTCGGTTGAGGACTTCCCGTTCATCGACCCACCGGACATGCGCCAGGTGCGGGCCGGCCTGCAGCTGCTCGAGGAGATCGGGGCGCTTGTGCCGATGTCGGCGAACGCGCGCGGCACGGTGGTGGGCGCGGGCACGCACCTGCTCACCGAGACCGGGCGGATCCTCGCCCGCCTCCCCATCGACCCGCGCCTCGGCCGCATGCTCCTCGCCGCCTCCGACAACGGCTGCGCCGGCGAAGTCTTGGTACTGGTGGCGGCCATGTCGGTGCAGGACGTGCGCGAACGGCCCACCGAATTCCGCGCCCAAGCCGACCAACTCCACGCCCGCTTCACCGACCGCACCTCCGACTTTCTCGCCTACCTCAACCTGTGGCGCTACCTGCGCACCCAACAGCGCGAACTGTCCGGGTCGGCCTTCCGCCGCATGTGCCGGGCCGAATACCTCAACTGGCTGAGATTCCGGGAGTGGCAGGACGTCGTCGTGCAGCTGCGGGAAATATCGCGGCCACTGGGGATGGACGCCAAGCCGGTCGCGCTCCCCACGCGTGCGGCGCTCGCCCGCGCGGCAGCCGAGGACAAGGACAACTCGCACAACCAGGACGTGGCCCGCGCGGTCAAGGCGCTCGGGCAAAGCGCGGACACCCCCGCCGCCGACCAGATCCACCGGTCAATGCTGGTGGGCCTCCTGTCAAACCTCGGCTCGTGGGACGAGCGCAGCAAGGACTATCTAGGCGCCCGCGGCACGCGCTTCATCATCTGGCCCGGCTCCGGCCTGCACCGGCGCAACCCCAGCTGGGTGATGGCCGCGGAGCTCGTGGAAACCTCGCGGCTCTTCGCCCGCTCGGTGGCGCAGATCAAGCCCGAATGGGTGGAGGAAGTGGGCTCGCACCTGGTGCGCACCTCCCACTCCGAGCCCTTCTGGTCCACCCGCCACGGCGCCGCGATGGCGCACGAGAAAGTCACACTCTACAGCCTGACCCTCATCGCCGACCGCAACGTCCTCCTGTCGAAAGTCGGCACACCGGCCGCGCGCGAACTCGCCCGCGAACTGTTCATCCGCCACGCGCTCGTGCAAAACCAGTGGCGCGCCCACCACGCCTTCATCAAACACAACGAGCAGGCTCTCGCCGACGCCCACGAGGTCGAACAGCGCCTTCGCCAGGGCGGGCTCGTGGCCGACGACGCCGCCCGGTTCGTTTTCTTCGACGAGCGGATTCCCGCGGGCATCGTGTCCGCGCGGCACTTCGACTCCTGGTGGAAGCGCGAGCGCCACAAGAACCCCGAGCTTTTGAACTTCACCCACGACTTCCTCCTCGGCACCACCTCCGCCAGCGACGCCGACTTCCCCGAACAGTGGGTGCAAGGCGACATCACCCTCCCCATCGAGTACCACTACACGCCCGGCGCCCACGCCGACGGCCTCTCCATCGACGTGCCCGTCACCCTCCTGCCCCAACTCACCGACGACGGCTTCGACTGGCTCGTCCCCGGCATGCTCGACGAGCTCGTGGTGGCCACCATCCGCGCGCTCCCCAAGCCCGTACGGCGCCACCTCGTGCCCGCGCCCGACACCGCGCGCGAAATCCTGGGCAAGCTCCCGACGTGGGACGACGTCGCCCACGGCCAGACCGGCGCCCCCAGCTTCCGGTCCGCTTTTAACGACGCCGTCCGCGCGCTTCGCGGCGTGGAGATTTCGGCGGCGCAATGGGCGGAAGTGGCCCTGCCGCCGCATTTGGAGATCACCTTCCGGGTGCGATCCGAACGTGGGGCCGTGCTCGACGAGAGCACGTCGATCACCGACTTGCAGCGGCGGCTCGCGCCGCAAACCCGCACGGCGGTTGAGTCCGTGGTCAAGGGCGCGGTGGCCCAGGCGCTGGAGGAGGCGCGGGCGCAGATTCTGCAGGAGATGGGCGCGGGCGCGCCGTCTGGCGCGGGCGCTCGCGCTGGCCGAGGCGACTCGTCCGGTTCTCGCGGGGCCGGCGCGGCGGCGTCGTCGTCGGCCGGGCAGGCAGAAACCGGGGCCGTGGGAGCGGGCCTGCCGAACGGCGTCGACGGCATGGAAGCCTGGCCCGAGGTGGAGGAGCTGCCGGCGGTGGTCGAGACCGCGGGGCCGCACGGGATGGCCGTGCGCGGGTACCCGGCGCTGGTGGCGGAGGGGCGGCGGGCGAGCCTGCGGGTGCTGCCCGAGCCTGCGCTGCAAGTGCGCGACCACCGGCGCGGGGTCATCCGGCTGCTCGCCACGGAGCTGACGCTGCCGGAGGCGCGGGTGACGTCCAGGTGGAATGGGGAGGAGTCGCTGACGATGGCGGCGGCGCCTTACAAGAACACGGCGGCGGTGGTCGACGATCTGCATTTGGCCGCCGCGCGCAACATTGCCGACAGGTGGGCCGCCGCGAACGACATGCCACTCGGGCGTCTGCGGGCCCGGGCCGACTATGTGGCACTGCGGGACTACGCCCGCGACCACCTCGAGGACGAGATCTATACGCTGGTCAAGACCGTGGTGCGCGTGCTGCGCGCCTACGGGCAGGCCGACGCCAAGGTGCGGGCCAACAGCTCGCTCGCGCTCATCAACACGGTGAGCGACGTGCGCGAGCAGATCTCCGGGCTCGTGTACGAGGGCTTCATCGGGGCCACCGAGGAGGAGCGGCTGGCGCACCTGGTGCGGTACTTGCAGGCGGCGGCCATGCGCATCGACAAAGCCGCGCAAAACCCTGCCGCCGACGATGCCGCCGCCTGGCAAGTGCACGACATTGAGGATCTGGTCGCCGATGAGCGGGAGGCGGCTACGGATCGTGCCTACGATCCGGAGCGCGCGGCCACATTGCGGCAGGCCAGGTGGATGGTGGAGGAACTGCGGGTGTCGCTGTTCGCCCAGCAGCTGAGGACGGCGGGGAAGGTGTCGCCGCAGAGGATCCGCAACCTACTGGCGTAGCCGGTCGCCGAGCCCGGCTCCTAGTAAATAACCCAAATATAGGCCAGCACCACCGCGAGCCCCGCCCCGAGCGCACCCCACCACTCGGCGGCCGCGCTCGCCGGCACCCGCTCTAGACTCCCGCGCCGCATCGGCAGCGCCGGTGCCCGGTTCGACAGTTGCCTCGGGTGCCGCGCCAGCCGTTCGCGTAGGGCCTCCTGCTCGGGGGTCACCTGGTCAATGTTGGCCAGCTCGCCCATGCCGCGCTCGACCTGCCGAAGCGCCATCAACGTCCCGACCTCCGGCTCCTCCACCTGCACCCCGCCGGTCTCGCGCAGCAAAATCACCGACCGAAACGGCTCACCCTCCACTGGCTGCACCACCACTGGCACCAGCAGCCCCTTGTTCGCGCCCTTCTTGATGTACCGCGAGTAGGGGCTCTCCGCCGTGGCCAGCGTCCGCGCGATCACGGGGATGGGCGTACCGCGGGCGTCGTCGTCGAGAAAACGCCACACCACCACGAACGCGACCAGCATGATCACCGACGGCACCGCCGCCAGCACCATCCGCGCCGGGCTGAGGTAACCGAGCAGCCAGAAGAGCGCGAGAATCGTGCCGAGGAACGCCCCGAGCGTCCCGGCGGTGACGATGCGGCGCGCGCGGTCGATCGGCCGGTCCGCGGGCACGGCGCCCGCCTCGCCGATGCGCGCAACTAGGTCTGTGTGTGAAGCCATGATCCTCCTACCCGTCACACCCTACCGCAGACCTCCGACAGTTTTTCCGCTTCACGGCGCCGTCGCGCCGGTCGCGTCTACAGCTCGCGGACGATCTGGGCCACGGCGGCGCGGGCGTCGCGGCGGGCGCCGATCGTCGACGCCGAGGCGCCGTACCCGAGCAGGTAAACGCGCGGTTCCTTGACGGCGCGCGAGCTGTCAAGCATGATGCCGCCACCGCGTTCGCGCAGGTGGAGGGGTGCGAGGTGGCGCAGGTTGGCGCGGAAGCCCGTGGCCCAGATGATGGCGTCGAGGTCGAGGTAGTCCTCGCCCCACCAGACGCCGTGGCGGTCGACCCGGTCGAACATCTCACGGCGGTTGAGGATGCCGCGGCGTTCCATGTCGAGCACCCGTTCGTTGCGGGGCAAGCCCGTCTCGGCCACGACGGGCAGCGGTCGCAGCCCGGCGTCCATGCGCGCACGCACCCGCGCCTCGATCACGCGGCCGGCCTCGGCTGTGAGTCCGCCCGCGGCCTCGCCCACGGAAAAGTCGGAGGGGTCGCGCCAACGCGGGGGCGTCCGGGTGGTCCAAAAGACGTTTTTCGTCACGCGCGAGACATCATCCAGGTGGTCGAGCGCTGAGATTCCCCCGCCCACGACCAGCGTGCGTTTGCGCCAAAACACGTCCGGATCGCGGTAGTCATGAGTGTGGATCTGGATGCCGCGGAACAGCTCCCGGCCGGGGTACCAGGGGATGAACGGCGCGTCCCACGTGCCGGTGCAATTGATCACCACGCGCGCCGACAAATCGCCGACGTTCGTGTGGACGCGGAGGCGCGCGCCGTCGTCGTGAACGGAGCGGACCTTGACCGGACGGAAAACGGGCAGGTCGAAGGTGTCTTCGTAGTCGCCGAAATAGTCGGTCAAAAACGCGGAGGCGCGCTCGGGGCCGGCCGCGGGGCGCGCATGCAGGCCGGGGAGCTCGGCGATGTGGTTGACCGTTTTCATCGTTAGGCCGTCCCAACGGTGGCGCCAAGCGCCGCCCGGGCCAGTTTCGGCGTCGAGAACGACGAACGACGCCGCCGCCCGCGGCGCCGGCAACGACTGCGCAGCGTACCCGGCCACGCCACGCTGTTGGAGCTCATGCGCGGCGACGAGCCCGGCCTGGCCTGCTCCAATCACCACGACATCTACCTCGTGCATACCTCAACGGTAGCGTACGCGGAAGGGCACTTTGCAAGGGGCGCGAGGGAATTGTTGGGGTGGAGGGGTGGGGCTGGGGCCGTGGGGTAGGGGCGGGTGGCAGGGCCAGGCGCGGAAGGCTGTCGGAGGGAGTGGATAGAATCGGCGCATGGATGTTTCGCGAGCTCGCGAGGTTGCGCGGGGGCTCATGGACGCGCACGGCCTGCGCGGGTGGGACCTCGCAATCGACCGCGCCAAGCGGCGGGCCGGCTACACGAGTCATGCGCGGCGCACGATCTCGCTGTCGGGGCCGCTGATCACGCTGTATAGCGAGGAGCAGGTGCGCCTGCTCGTGTTGCACGAGGTGGCGCATGCGCTGGTCGGGGAAGGTCACGGGCACGACGCCGCATGGCGAGCCGCCTGCCTGAAGATCGGCGGGGATGGACTCACGCGCGTGGATCCCAAGTGGCCGACCGCGCCGGCGTTATGGGTTGGATTGTGCCCGAACGGTCACCGCTTTGAGCGGCAGCGGTTGGGGCGGGCCGGGTCGTGCCCGCGATGCTCGCGGGTATTTGATAGGCGCTACCTCATCACCTGGACAAACCAGCGCACGGGCGAGATCTTCCGGGGCTAGGCTGGCTGGCCTAGCTGGCTCGCACACCCCACCATTTAATGGCCTTTGCTGTCGCTTGGTGTCTTATGCCACCAGTTCACGCCGGGCACTTATTTATAGTCACAATCTCCCAACAATTCACGCCTTTCACACGCTGGCAGCGCGCACTCCCGCCACCCCGACAGAAGTCGTGAATATACCGGCTGACGATCGCTCTAGACGCCTGGCCGCCCTCAGATTCACGAGTTGTGACAGCCGCGCCCGGAGCACGCCACAGGAACGAACACTATCGGCGGGTTACGGCAATCCGACACCCACCAGACATCCTCTGACCAAGCCCGCCAAGCAGCCGCCTGGGCTCACGAGTTAGATCTCACGCCACGAGAACTCGGGTTCCTTGCGGTAGCGCCTGCGGTTCGCGATTCGTATGAGCGCCCGTCTCGTGCTCGCCCAGTCATCCCAGATCTGCCGGTAACTGAGGCGCGTGACTTCATAACCCATTTCGGCAAGAAGGAGATCGCGCTGTCGGTCGCGGGCGAAGTCGTCCGGGCTACCATGATGTGCCACGGAGTCACATTCGATAATCCACGAGCTACCAACCTTCATGTCCGTGTACCAGTTAGGCACGGGCGAGAACTGTTGAACAACCGTGAAGCCACGATTGCGCAGAAAGTGCGCCACCCGAGTTTCACTCCCCGACTGCGAGTTCGGCTGAAAGTTCCACAGATACCGCGCCCGACTCTTGGGGATCATCTCAAGAAGGTGCTCAACCTCAGGGACCGACAGTTTCCCCAGATTGAGCGCCGACTCGATCACAATCAGCGCCTGCTCCACACTATGAAACCTCGCAACATGTTCGACCGCCCGGCAGACATCCGCGACAAGCTCGTTCTTGCTCACAACACCCCGGTGGACGATTGGTCTGACCTGGCCTTTCGTTGCGTCGTGGAGTCTATTGGCGATTCTGCTGATCGAGTCCGAGTTGTTAACCACAAGGTGAATTCTCGGCTCTGGCTCGGACGGCACCCAGAGGCCATGCCGCTCACACGCAGACAGACATCCCAGCTGTGCATGCCCGGCTGCCGCGAGCGCAACCATCGGGTTCGCGTCTCTCTGGGCATACCAACCTCGGCTGACGTGCACGAGCTTGCCGCTGGCCTTCAGCTCAGCAATGCGATGCCCGTTCAGGCCAGCTTGTTGCAATTCCGCGCGGGAGATCACTCCGTTCCACATGCGTCTACATTGGCAAAGTCCGTGGCGGCCCGTTTTCGCCACGTGGCCAAATGTGGACAGCTGTAGCGCCGAGCAAGATGTGGATTAGATTTTTCGCGCGTTTCCACCATTTCACAGCCTCCGCTTCGCCCTCCTTCACTACGCCACGGCCGACACAACTCGTGAATCTGAGGGTGACCAGGTGCCTATAGAAATCGGCAGTCGATATATTCACGACTTCTGTCGGGGAACACTGGAGAGGAAGCTCGCGCCTGTGACAGGTGTGACTAGTGTGAATATTGTGACGCACATTAGGGGCCGATATCGAGTACCAGCGCCACGGCGTGATTACCGGGCGGCCGGGCCGGCTATCCAGTGCGGGGCCGTGGTGCCCGGCGCCAGCGCAGTTACATCCAACGCCCAGGCGGGGCCATCCGGCGCACAGGCCTGTTCTTTCGAGCGCCAGGCCAGTGCTATCCATCACTTATCCATCACCCCGGCCAGCACCGCACGGCGCTAAGGGTAGTACTGTCAGGGCTCCCACCCACCCCGCGGGCCGATAGGCGCGCGGGCCCTCGTTGCTCTAGCCTATGACCAGGAGGTGGTCACATGTCGCAACACGCCACCGATGCAGGAACCGCGGAATCGCGAGGCTCGCGCGGGGCACAGCCGGCGGCACCGAGCCAGGCGCACCCGGCCAACCCAAGCCAGCCAGCCACCCCAGCCAACCCCCGCGAGGCTAAGCACGAGCGCCCTCTTCGCGCCGCACGCAAGCGCCGGGAGGCGGCCACGGCGTTCACGATGCTTATTCCCTCGCTCATTGGTGTGGGCTTCTTCCTCATGGTGCCTATTGTGGCCGTTGTGGCAATTTCGCTGCTCAGGTGGAACTTGATCTCCCCGCCCACGTTCGTCGGGCTCGCGAACTACCACACGATGTTCACCTCGCCGGACTTTTGGAATTCGGTGCGCGTGACCGTTCTCTTCTCTGCGATCGCGATCCCGCTCGCCATCGCGCTGGGCCTGCTCATCGCGGTGGGCCTGAACCGCAAGCTCCCCGGCTCCGGGATCCTGCAGATCATGTACGTGATCCCATGGGTGGCCGCCCCGCTCGCGCTGGGCATTGTGTGGAACTGGCTGTTGGCGCCGTCGGGGCTGCTGAACCAGTTGCTGGGCACCCGCGTCGCGTGGCTGGCCAGCGAGACGACAGCGCTCCCCGTCGTGGCCTTCGTGTACGTGTGGCAGAACATTGGCTATATTTCGCTGTTTTTCCTGGCCGCACTGCAGTCCATTCCGCGCGATATTTACGAGGCCGCCTCGCTCGACGGCGCCGGCCCCGTCCGCACTCTGTGGTCGATCACGTTGCCGCTCGTGCGGCCGACCACGTTTTTCGTGATGGTGACGTCGTTCATCTCGTCGTTCCAGGTGTTTGACCTGGTCTACGGCTTGACCGACGGCAATCCCGGCTACCCCGGCGGCACCACCGACGTCATCGCGGCCCGCATTTACACCGCGGCTTTCGCGTCGCCGCGGATTGGGGAGGCGGCGGCGATGGCCGTGTTCCTCATGGTGCTGATTGTTGCGATCACGATTGTCCAGCAGCGCTACTTCGCCAAGCGCATGACGTACGAAATGAGCTGATCATGGCCACGAAGCGTCGTTACCGCAAGAAGAATTCGATCCTCGCCACAGCGCTCACGTATGCGGTGCTGATCGCGGGCGCGCTGATTACCGTGCTTCCGCTGGTGTTTTCGATCATGACCTCGATGCGCACCGAGCGCGACCTCGTCCAGCGAGGCGCGCTTTCCCTTCCGCACGAGCTCACGTTCGATAACTACGTCCGGCTTTTCACCGAGCACGACTTCATTGTGCCTCTGGCGGTCACCCTCCAGGTGGTGTTGGTGATGGTGGTCGGCCAATTCTTCTCCTCGATTTTGGCCGCCTACGCGTTCGCGCGCCTGGAGTTCCCTGGCCGGCAGATCCTGTTTTGGGCCTACATTTCGACGATGATGATCCCGGCGATTGTCACCATGATTCCCCTGTTCACGATGATGAGTCAGTGGGGGATGCGCAACACGTTTGCCGGCATCGTGGCGCCGTTCATGCTCGGCTCGCCGTACGCGATCTTTTTGCTGAGGCAGAATTTCATGGCGTTGCCGCAGGAGATTCTCGACGCCGCCGAGCTCGACGGTGCCGGCTTCTGGCGCCAGCTGTGGTCGATCGTGTTGCCGATGAACCGGCCGATCCTCGTGACGCTGCTGCTCATCACGGTGGTCTCGCAGTGGAATAACTTCCTGTGGCCGTCGATCGTGTCCCCACGCAAGGAGTGGAACGTGTTGACGGTCGCCACGGCCGGCCTGCAGACCCAATACGCCGCCAATTGGACGCTCGTCATGGCGGCCACCACGCTGTCGATCTTGCCGTTGCTCATCTTGTTCATCGCGTTCAACAAGCAGATCGTGCGTTCAATCGGCATTTCCTCGCTCAAGTAGGCGCGCCCCGACGACGCACCGGCTGGGCCCGTCACAAGTCGTGAACCTGAGACCCACCAGGTGCCTACAGCGATCGATAGCCGACACATTCATGACTTCTGCCGGGAATTGCGGCAATATCCAGCAGCGACCGGTGGGTGCGAGCCAAACTACACCCCTGATTGGGAAAAGCCACAGAAGTCCGCACTCGGGCGGGCCTTGTTTGCTCATAGTGACGTCCCTAACCCCACACCAACTTGTTGACATTTCAACTGGTAGAGTTGGCGTATCGGCGCGCCTGCGCCCATTTCACACAGAGGAGAGACCATGAAGCGTTCATTCCTGACCGCTACCGCGGCGATTGGCACCCTCGGCCTTGTGCTGAGCGCGTGCTCGCCGAGCACGGGTGGCGCCGAGAAGACCACGGATCCGTCGTCGGAGCAGTCGACGTCGTCGGAGAGCACCACCGTCACGTTCCGCCTGTGGGACGACGCCGCCGCCCCGGCTTACGAAGAGTCCTTCAAGCAGTTCACGGCGCAGCACCCTGACATCAAGGTTGAGGTTGAGGTTGTGCCGTGGGGTGACTACTGGACCCAGCTGCCGCTGGACATCTCCTCGGGCGAGATGGCCGACATTTTCTGGGTGAACTCGTCGAACTTCGCGCTCTACGCCGATAACGGCAACCTGATGAACATCACCGAGGAGCTGGGCAGCGATCACGAGGAGTGGCAGCAGTCGGTGGTTGACCTGTACACGCGCAACGATGCCCTGTGGGGCATCCCGCAGATCTGGGATTCGATCGCACTGTTCTACAACAAGGATCTGGTGGACGCGGCCGGCGTCGACGTCACGAAACTGACCTGGGGCGACAACGACACGCTGCTGCCGGCCCTGCAGAAGCTGACCATGGACGCGAACGGCAACACCGCCGATTCGGCCGACTTTGACGCGAACAACATCGCCACCTACGGCATGAACGCCCAGGCGGACATGCAGGCGATCTACCTGCCGTTCCTGGCGGAGGCCGGCGGCAAGTTCCAAAACGAGGACGGCTCGTTCGACTTCGCCTCGGCGGAAGGCGTGAAGGCCTTCACTTACATCACGGACCTCATTAACAAGTACCACGTGGCGCCGTCGGCGGCGGAGACGAACACGAACGGCGACCTCGCCCGTGAGATGTTCATCCGCGGCGAGATGGCCCTGTTCCAGTCCGGCCCGTACTCGCTGAAGACGATCGCGGACAACACGGACATCAACTGGGGTATCGCCCCGCTGATCGCCGGCCCGGAGGGCGCGATCTCCACGTCGCACGGCGTGGTGGCCGTGGGTAATGAGGCTACGCAGCACCGCGAGGCAACCCTCGAGGTCCTCAAGTGGCTCGGCACCACCGAGGGCCAGGCGCCGCTTGGTCAGATGGGCGTTTCGTTCCCGGGCGCCGTGGGCGCGCAGGATTACTTTGTGAACTACTGGGCTGAGCAGGGCGTGGACGTGTCGGTGTTCATCGACTCAGCCGCGGGTAAGACGGCCCTGTCGCCGTTTGGCCCGGACGTCAACGCCGGCACCGAGGCGTTCATCCCACGCCTGTTGGACGTCTTCCTTGGCTCGGTCCCCGTGGAGCAGGGCCTGAAGGAAGCACAGGATGCGGGCAACGCGGCGATGAACCTCTAAGGCTGCGGGCGTCAAGCTCGGCGTTTGCCGAATCATGAGTGTGGGCGGGTCTTTCCCGCCCACACTTTTTCACAGGGAATTCCCAGATCCGCCGCCACTTCCTCCAGGGATCATTAAGGGTTGCGTGGGTAGAGTGGGTCCAGGGAAAGGATGGACAATGACTGCTCGGTTTGTGGCGTGCATGGGCGCGTTGACGGCGATTCTCACGGCATGTGGGAGCGACGTCGCCAGCGACCCCTCCGCCCCCGACACCGCAGTCGATCACTGTACTGACCCCCTCAAGGGCTCCCCCACCACGGTCAACGCCCGCGAGCTGGCGTTTTGCCAGGCGGAGGCTCTGGGTAAGCTGGCCGGTTACGTGCAGGAGGACGCCGTGGACGGGCAGCTGGCCACCCGTTCGCGCACGAACATGGACCCACTCGCCGTGGAGATCGAGTCCTTTGGTGGTGACGGCGACGCGGCCGGCCGCGTCATCCTCGTCAGCGGCAACACGTTCGTCCAGCGCGACGGCTCGTGGGTACAGGCCACCTCCGATTCCACCGACGAAACCCTCGCCTTCCAATCCACTCTCCCCGGGCGCTACGAGGCGCTGCTCAACCCGCACGTGCGCGCGGCCGGCACGGACCCCGCGCTCGAATACAAGGTGTCGGGCACGGACGTAGTCGACGGCATGCCCGTCACCGTCCTGACCTTGACCGTGTCCGACGACGCCGACACGCTCGTCTCCACCATCTTCATCCGCGACGACTACGTGGTCATCCGCTCCGAATCCGAGTACACGGTGAACGGCCGAGAGAGCACGCGCACGGCCACCCTGACCGCGGTGGACGAGCCACAGGACATCATCAACCCGCGCTTTGAGGACGACGAACACCGCTCACAGCTGGCCGATCCAATCCTGGCCGGCAAGTAGCGCGGGACAGGCGAGGCTAACCGCGGCGGGCCTCAATGAACTCGACCAGCCCGCGGGCGCCCCTGTCCACCACCTCGTAGGTGTCCTGGAAGTCCTCGGGGCCGCCGTACCACGGGTCGGGCACGTCGTATTCGCCGGCGGAGTGGTAGAGGTTGGCCGAGTGCGACCGCTTGCTTGAGTCGCCCGCGAGCACGCCGCCCTCACCGAATGCGCCGTCGGCCGCCACGCCGATCGTGCCGTCGAATTCGCGCCACAGGTGGACTTTATCCAACGGCTCCCCGATCTGGCTGAGCATGCCGCGCAGGGAGCGGGCGTGGCCGGTGGTCATCGCGAGGATGAGGTCGGCGTCGCGCAGTTCGGCGTCGGTGGCACGATGGGCGTGGTGGGCACCGACGTCGTGCCCGTGTTCGCGCAGCACCTGCCGGGCGCGCGAGTCCACGGGGTTGCCGTGCTCCTCGGAGGAGACGCCGGCGGAGCGGACCTCCACGTCGTCAATCCCTGCCTCAGCAAGGCGGTCGCGCAGGACGATCTCACCCATCGGCGAGCGGCAAATGTTTCCGGTACACACAATCAGCACGCGATACATGCCCCCACCCTAGCCGACCGCCGCGCGCTTAGCTTGCCGGCCCCGCGTTCACGACGCCGTGGGCCCAGTTGCGCCGTTTGCTCCGGTAGTGCCGGCGGACTTGCGCCGGACGGCGTCGCCGCCGGGCCGACACGCTCACTTGGCGCCGGGCCAGCCGGGCGGCTAGAAGTCCCAGTCGTCGTCGGTAGTGGCCTCAGCCGTGCCAATCACGTAGGACGAGCCGGAGCCCGAGAAGAAGTCGTGGTTCTCATCCGCCCCCGGCGACAGCGCTGCCAGGATCGCCGGATTCACCGCAGTCTCCGACGCGGGGAACAGCGCCTCATAGCCGAGGTTCATCAGCGCCTTGTTGGCGTTGTAGCGCAGGAACATCTTCACGTCTTCCGTGAGGCCCATCTGGTCGTACAGCGAGGCGGTGTACTCCACCTCGTTGTCGTAGAGCTCATCGAGCAGCTCGTACGTCCACTCCTTGATCTCCTCGCGTCGCTCCGGGCTGGCCTTCGCCATCGCCACCTGGAACTTGTAACCGATGTAGTAGCCGTGCACCGCTTCGTCGCGAATAATGAGGCGAATCAGGTCCGCCGTGTTGGTCAGCTTCGCGTGTGCCGACCAGTACATCGGCGCGTAGAACCCCGAGTAGAACAGGAACGATTCCAGCATCACCGACGCAACTTTGCGCTTCTCCGGATCATCCCCGTCATAGTACTTCTCGATGATCTCGGCCTTCTTCTGCAGGTAGACGTTCTCCTCCGACCAGCGGAACGTCTCATCGATCTCCTTCATCGAAATGAGCGTGGAGAAAATCGACGAGTACGACTTCGCGTGCACCGACTCCATGAACGCGATGTTCGTGTACACCGCCTCCTCATGCGCCGTCACCGCATCCGGAATCAGCGACACCGCGCCCACCGTGCCCTGAATCGTATCCAGCAGCGTCAGCCCCGTGAACACGCGCGTGGTCATCTCCTGCTCATGCGGCTTGAGTGTGTTCCACGACTGAATGTCATTCGACAGCGGAATCTTCTCCGGCAACCAAAAATTCCCGGTGAGGCGATCCCAGACCTCCAGGTCCTTCTCATCCTCAATCTTGTTCCAATTAATAGCTTCAAACGGGCCCTTGTGCGCCATGCCAACCTCCATTTCGTAACCAAAACTATCTTCGCACGTTCCTCCGACAATTTCCCCCGATGTGATCGCGTCAGCGTACGGCGGGGCCACGATTGGCCGTAGGCTTGTGCAATGAGCACTTTCACGACCACGCCCGGGCCCCTCGCGCCCGAGTCCACCCCGTCCACGACGACGCCCGCTGCGCCCGACGTCGTCGTCGAACCTGCCCTACAGCGCTACCGGGGCCGCATCCGCGGGATCGACCTCGCCCGCGGCCTGGCGATCCTCGGCATGATTTGGGCCCACGTGCGGCCCGGCATCGACGTGACCGCCACGTTCACCAACTTCCTGGGCAACATCCCCGCGGGCCGATCATCGGCGCTGTTTGCCCTACTCGCCGGCATCTCGCTGGCGATCCTTTCCGGGCGCAACGTGCCCTACACCGACCTGCAACTGCGCCACGCCCAGCTACGCATCGCCGGGCGCGCCGTCGCCCTCCTCGCGTTCGCCGCCTTCCTTTCCCTCTTCCCCACCATCATCGCGGTCATCCTCGGCTACTACGCCGCCTGGTTCCTGCTCGCCCTGCCGCTGCTCAGCTGGTCTTCAAAGAAGCTCGCGATCGCGGCCGGCGTCGTCGCCCTGGTCGGCCCGCAGGTCATGCACCTCGCCAATCTCATCTCCTACACCTTCGACGTCTACCCCGCCTCCGGGCCCAACTCCTACCTTTATGACGTGCTCGTCACCGGCCACTACCCCGGGCTGGCCTACATGGCCTACGTCATCGCCGGTATCGCCATCGGGCGGACGGACCTGTCGGCGTCGTCCGCGCGGATCCGGCTCCTGGGCGGCGGCCTCATGCTCGCCGTGCTCGGCTACGGCACCGCCTACCTCGCCACCCACACCTTCGCCACCGAAACAGGGTTCGAGTCCGGCAACTCCATGGAGTTCGTGCCCTCCTTCATGCCCTTCACCCTGTGGGACGTGTTCACCGCCGAACCGCACATGAACACCACCACGGAAGTGATCGGCAACCTCGGCTTCGGGCTCATAGTGCTCGCGGTATGCCTGTGGCTCTCGCCGCTCGCCAAGCACCTGCTCTTCCCGATCGCGGCCGTGGGCTCGATGTCGCTCACCGCCTACGTGGGCCACGCCTTCGGGCTGCACTTCAACGAGGAGCTGTTCTTTTCCTCGACGGCCACGCCCTTCCTGCTGGTCGCCGGCATCGCGGTGCTGTTCTGCACCGTGTGGGCGCTGCTGCCGTTCCGGCGCGGGCCGCTCGAGTGGATGACCTACTGGTTCTCGCAGTGGTTCGCGCACCCGGCGCTACCCCGGCCCGCGGTCCAACCCGTAACATCCCAGGCGGGGACGCTACCTCCTACTCCGCAATCACCTGCAACATCCAAGCCCGAGGCACAGCCGGAGCTGGAGGCGCCTGCTGTGCCGGAACCCAACGAGCAGCCGTGATCTTCCACTACGACTCACCCATCGGGGTTCTCACCATTTCCTATGATGGTGCGCTGAACGGACTGTGGACGCTGGCCAACGTGCCCGCGGCGCTGGAGGCCGAGGCCCCCACCGCCGCGCTGAGCCCGGCGGGTTGCAATCCCGCCACTAGCAGTGTCACCGTAAGGAGCACCGCCGGCAGCACTCCGCCCACCACCAACTCGTCCGGCGCCGAGCCTGTCGTCACCTGGCTCGACGCCTACTTCGCCGGCCAGAATCCCGCCATCGACTTCCCCATCGAGCAGACCGGCACTCCCTTCCAGCTGGCCAGCTGGCAGGCCCTGCGCGAGATCCCCTACGGGGAGACGGTGAGCTACGGTGAACTCGCCGCGGCTGTCGGAAAGAAGCTAGGCCGGCCGACTTCGGCCCGAGCGGTCGGCGGGGCTGTTGGCAGGAATCAGGTGCTCATCGCCGTGCCCTGCCACCGGGTGATCGGCGCCGACGGCTCCATGGCCGGCTACGCCGGAGGCCTCGAGTGCAAGATCCAGCTCCTCGACCTCGAGCGCGCCTAACCCCACCCAAAACCGCCGGCCCCGGCGGCTGGCTTGCCGGTCGCTCCCTCACAAGTCGTGAACCTAAGACCCACCAGGCCCTATAGCAATCGCCAGCCGGCATATTCACGAGTTCTGCCGGGCGCCCCCAAGACCCGCCTGCACAAAACCAAGCGCCGATTCCGGGCTTCACGCCGGCCACACGCCAGGTCGTCCGCGAACGTCCGTGCGACCAGCACCCCGACCCTAGGCCAGCGGACTTCCCTGCCTGCGCGCCCACTCGGCCAGTTCCACGCGCTCGCCGGTGAAGAACGGCACGTCCTGGCGTACGTAAAGCCGAGCCTCGGTCTTGCGGAAGGCATACATGAGATCGACGATCCGGGTCAGGTCCTCACCCTCGAGCGCTACCACCCACTCGTAGTCCGACAGGGAGAAGGAGGCCAGCGTGGAGGTGACGAGGTCACCGAAGGGGCGGCCCGCCGCCGCGTGATTGCGCATGATCGCGGCCCGCTTCCAGTCCTCGAGCAGGTACCAGTCATACGAGCGCACGAACGGGTACACGGACGCGAACCTTTCCGGCTCGTGCTCAAACATGCCGGGCAGGTGGTCCGGGTTGTACTCGGCCGGCCGGTGTTGGCTGAGCACCGACCACACCGGCGTCAGCTCCAACCCGCGATGCAGCACCCGGTAGGCTGCCTGCGCAGCCTCGGCGCTTTTCGCCACGAACCAGGCCATGAGATCGGCGTCCGCGCGGAATCCGGACACGTCGTAGTACCCGCGAACCGAGACCCCCGTCTTCCCAACGGCGTCCTCCGCCGCCGCAATCCGCGCAGGGTCAAACGCGCCGGCTCCCGCCTCGCCCACCTGGTCGGCCTTGAACACCGACCACATGACGAACGGACGCTCCTCATTCAGCTGCTTGGCGATCGGGCGGACCTCCCCGCGCGGGTGGCCGTGCGGGGAGGGACGCGAGCCGGGGTGTGTGGGCGCCGGATGGTCGGGCGCGGGGTGAGCGACGGCGTCGTTGGCGGGAGTCGGGTGAGTCATCATTCCTCTTTCTGGGTTGGCCCGCAGGGCGGCGGGCGGGGTTGGGTGGCAGCAGTCTGCCGGGGAGTCGGCCGGCCCCTGTTGGAGCAGGTCGGCGAGTTGCGCGATGAAGGTGGGCGAGCGGTCGATCGTGGGGGCGCGCAGGTAACCCATGCCGAGGCGTTCGGCGGTGGCGCGCGCTTCAATGTCGAGGTCGTAGACAACCTCCATGTGGTCCGAGATGAACCCGATCGGGACCACGATCGCGGCCGACGCCCCCTCGCCGGCGATCGCCTCGAGGTGGTCGTTGATGTCCGGCTCGAGCCAGGGCACGTGCGGGCTACCCGAGCGGGAGCAGTAGGCCAGGTCCCACTCCTGCTCGCCGAGCTCCGCACACAGCCGCTCGATCAGCTGGCGGTGCTGAACGTCGTAGGCGGGCGGGCCCGCCGCCGCATTCATCGCCGTGGGGATGGAGTGCGTAACGAACACCAGCCGCGCGTCAGGCATCTTCGCACGCGCCTCCCGCACCACCTCGCGATACGCCACGTAGAACCCCGGGGCCTGCCAAAACGGATGGATCTTCTCCACGCGCAGGTCCGCATGGCCGAGCTGGGCGCGCCACCGCTCGAGGTCCTCGCTGTACTGCCGGCACCCCGAGTAGGAGCAAAACGCCGCCGTCGCCACCGCCCGCACCGACCGCGCGCCGGCGTCGTAAAGCTCCGCCAGGATCTCGTGACCGAAAGGGTGCCAGTTACGGTTACCGACGACGACGGGCGTGCGGTCCCCACGCGCCTCAAGTTCCGCGCGCAACCGGTCCGCGAGCGCCGCGTTGAGTTCATTGATCGGCGACTTCCCGCCGAAACGGTAGTAGTGCTTGCCCACCTCGGCCAGACGCTCGTCCGGCACGCCGCGCCCGGCCACCGCGTTGCGCAGGAACGGGACCACGTCCTCCGGCTTGTTCGGGCCTCCGTAGGAGAGGAGCATGTAGGCGTCGACCATGAGTGTCCCTAAGTTGACGATCAGATGGAAAGCGCGCCCGGTAGCGCACGCCACGATTATGCGCCATTTACAGCTGTTCTGCATCCTGACTGCCGACTTTTCCTGATAGCTCGATGAAATCGGAACAGTTCGGGCCGCACGTGTCGCTAACTTGTGCGCTACCGAACACCCCGGCCCCCAGACGTGAAGGATCCCCCGGCGCCGCCGGGGGATCCATCTTTCACAGCCGCACTATCCAGCCACCCGCTCGCGGCGGGCCGCCACCACTACAGCATGCAGGACACGCAGCCCTCCACCTCGGTACCCTCAAGGGCGGCCTGGCGGATGCGCATGTAGTACAAGGTTTTGATGCCCTTGCGCCACGCGTAGATGTAGTTGCGGTTCACGTCGCGGGTGGTGACCGTGTCCGGGTAGAACAGCGTGAGCGACAGGCCCTGGTCCACGTGCTGGGTGGCCACCGCGTACGTGTCGATGATCTTCTCCGGCCCGATCTCGTAGGCGTCCTGGAAGTATTCGAGGTTGTCGTTGTCCATGTAGGCAGCCGGGTAGTACACGCGCCCGAGCTTGCCTTCCTTGCGGATCTCGATCTTCGACACGATCGGGTGGATCGACGACGTGGAGTTGTTGATGTACGAAATCGAACCTGTGGGCGGCACCGCCTGCAGGTTCTGGTTGTACATGCCGTACTTCGCGACATCGGCCTTCAGCTGCTCCCAATCGGCCTGTGTAGGAATGTGGATGTCCGCGAACAGCTCCTTGACCCGGTCAAACTCGGGCGCCCACTCCTTCTCCGTGTACTTGTCGAAGTACACACCGCTGGCGTAGTCCGACTTCTCAAAGCCCTCGAAGACCTCCCCGCGCTCGCGCGCCAGCTCCATCGAGGCCCGGATCGCGTGGTAGGTCACGGTGTAGAAGTACATGTTCGTGAAGTCGAGCGCCTCGGGCGAACCGTAGAAGATCCGCTCGCGGCCGAGGTACCCATGCAGGTTCATCTGCCCCAGGCCGATGGCGTGCGACATGTCGTTGCCGCGCCTGATCGACGGCACCGAGTCGATGCTGGTCTGGTCCGACACGGACGTCAGTGCCCGGATCGCCGTGCGGATCGTGCGCGCGAAGTCGGGCGAATCCATTGTCTTGGCGATGTTGAGCGAACCGAGGTTACACGAGATGTCCTTGCCCACGTGCTCGTAGGACAGGTCCAGGTTGTAGGTGGAGGCCTCTGAGACCTGCAGGATCTCCGAGCACAGGTTCGACATGGTGATGCGCCCGTCGATCGGATTGGCCCGGTTCACCGTGTCCTCAAACACAATGTAGGGATAGCCGGACTCGAACTGGATCTCCGCCAACGTCTGGAAGAAAGTGCGGGCGTTGATCTTCGTCTTCTTGATCCGTTTGTCATCCACCATCTCGTGGTACTTCTCGCTCACGGAGATCTCGGTAAACGGCACGCCGTACACCCGTTCCACGTCATACGGCGAGAACAGGTACATGTCCTGGTTCTGCTTGGCCAGCTCAAAGGTGATGTCCGGGATCACAACGCCGAGCGAGAGGGTCTTGATGCGGATCTTCTCATCCGCGTTCTCTCGCTTCGTGTCAAGGAAGCGCATGATGTCGGGGTGATGGGCGTGGAGGTACACCGCGCCCGCTCCCTGGCGGGCGCCCAGCTGGTTGGCGTAGGAGAACGAATCCTCGAGCAGCTTCATCACCGGGTTGACGCCGGAGGACTGGTTCTGGATCTTCTTGATCGGCGCGCCCTGTTCGCGCAGGTTGGACAGGTTGAGAGCGACGCCGCCGCCGCGCTTGGACAGCTGTAGCGAAGAGTTGATGGCCCGCGCGATGGACTCCATGTTGTCCTCCACGCGCAGCAGGAAGCAGGACACGAGCTCGCCGCGCGCCACCTTGCCGGCGTTGAGGAACGTGGGGGTGGCCGGCTGGAAGCGGCCGGTGATGATCTCCTCCATGAGGTCCATCGCCATCTGCTCATCCCCGCGCGCGAGGTAGAGGGCCACGATGCACACGCGGTCCTCGAAGCGCTCCAGGTAGCGTGTGCCGTCGAAGGTCTTCAGCGTGTAGGAGGTGTAGTACTTGAACGCTCCCAGGAAGGTGGGGAAGCGGAACTTGTGGGCGTAGCAGGCCTTGAACAACGACTTGATGAACGCGAAATCGTACTGTTCGATCACTTCCGCCTCGTAGTAGCCCTCGTCCACGAGATACTTCAGCTTTTCCTCCAGGTCATGGAAGTAGACCGTGTTCTTGTTGACGTGCTGAAGGAAGTACTGGCGGGCGGCCTGACGGTCGGCGTCGAACTGAATCTTCCCGTCGGCGTCGTAAAGATTGAGCTGGGCGTTGAGCGCGTGGTAGTCCAGCGCCGGGTCGAGGCTCTCCTCGCCCGTGTCCGTCAAAGTTGCGTCCAAAATTCTTCCAATCCTTTGCGAACCACATCGACATCCCGCGGGGTGCCGAGCAGTTCAAACCTGTACATGTGTGGGACCTTCGTTTTCGCGGAGATGATGTCCCCCGCGAGGCAGTAGGCATCGCCGAAGTTCGTGTTGCCTGCGGAGATGACCCCGCGAATGAGGGAGCGGTTCGCTTCGTCGTTCAAGAACTTGATCACCTGTTTCGGCACCGCACCCTTGGTGTTGCCGCCCCCGTAGGTGGGGGTGATGAGGACGTATTCCTCGGTGACGTGTAGGAACGGATCCTTCGCATATAAGGGAATGCGCTCGGCTGGGAAGCCGAGCTTATCCACGAAGCGCTTCGTGTTGTTGGTGGCAGACGAGAAGTAGACGATGTGTACCATAGCACACCCGGCGCGTTCGGGGCGACCGTAGCCGCCCCGAACGGTTAGGCCGACACTTCCGCTGCGGCGGTAGCGAGCGCCTTGATCTTGTCCGGGCGGTAGCCCGACCAGTGGTCGCCACCCGCGAAAATGACGGGTGCCTGCTGGTAGCCCAATGCCTTCACGGTCGCCAGCGCGTCCGCGTCCTCGAGAAGATCGACCTCCTCGAATTCGAGGCCGTGCTTCTTCAGCGCCCGCTTGGTGGCGGTGCACTGCACGCACGAGGGCTTCGTGTAGACGGTAATGGCCATCGCATTTCTCCTACTGTGCTGATAGATCGATACGGGAATCAACACTACACCTAGTGGCCGACAAACGGTTGACCACTAGATCATGTGTTGGCGGCGTGTCGGGGCGCGCCCCGCGCCGGCATGCGGATTTCCCCTTGTGGGAAGCTTGGCCGACGTCACGCTACGCATAACATCACACTTCGCCTTACCCACGTGAGGCTCCACAGCCAACGACGACGACCCGCCTCCGCCAGCCACGCACCCATCGTCCCACCCGCCTCCGACAGTTTATTTTGTCCACGAATCCACCGGCCTGTGGATAAAGTTGTCCCCGTTATCCACGGTTGTGAGCAGTTCTATCCACGATTGTGGACAGGTGCCCGCTGTTGTGCGCTCCGATGTCCGAAAAGTCCGCTCTCCGGCGTCGGCGTGTCGTACATCCATCCCGGCGTGTCGGCGGCGTGTCTGCCCACGCCGTCCACCTGCACACTCGTCCACCTGCACACTCACCCCCCACCCCGCCTAGGGCTGATGTCCTTGAATAAGTCCATTTTTATGTGGAAAATGGGACGCATGGACACGACCTTCGAAGAGCAACTGCGCGACGCCGGGCTGCGCGTTACCCGCCCGCGCCTGTCTGTGCTCGAAGAACTCGAGGCCTGCCCGCATTCCACGGCCGATTCGGTCCGCCAGGGTGTCACCTCCCGGCTCGGCTCCGTGTCCACGCAGGCAATCTACGACGTCCTGCACGCCCTCACCGAGAAGGGCCTGCTACGGGAGATCGAGCCGCACGGTTCGGTCCCGCTCTACGAGCTGGCCCGCCACGATAACCATCACCACCTCGTGTGCCGTGCGTGCCGCACGGTGGTAGACATCCCGTGCGTCGTCGGTTCGGCGCCGTGTCTGGAGCCCTGCGACACGCACGGTTTCGCCATTGACGAGGCCGAGGTGACGTTCTGGGGCTACTGCCCCGATTGCGAACAGGCCCGTATCGCACAAGCGGAATCAAACGCTCAATAGGCTACAATGGGCTTCGTCGAAAGGAAGCCCATGAACAAAACGAACGTCGAGTCGTTCAACCTCGACCACACGGCTGTCGCCGCGCCGTTCGTGCGCATTGCGGACGTGAAGAGGTTGCCACACGGCGATGTTCTCACCAAGTATGACGTGCGGTTCTGCCAGCCCAACGTGGCACACCTGGACATGGCCGCCGTCCACTCCATCGAGCATTCCTTCGCCGAATACGCCCGCAACCACGCCGATCACGTGGTCGACTTTTCGCCCATGGGCTGCCAGACCGGCTTCTACCTCATCCTCGCCGCTGAGCCCGACGTCGACGCCGCCATGTCCCTCATCGAGCGCACTTTCCGCGACATCCTGGCCGCCACCTCCGTGCCGGCCGCCAACGAGGTCCAGTGCGGCTGGGGCGCCCACCATTCGCTTGAGGCGGCCCAAGCCGCCGTCGCCAACATGCTCGCCCAGCGAGACCTGTGGGGAGAAGTATTCGCATGACCAGCATTAACGCCATCATCGTCGCGGCGATGGTCGAGGAGATGAAGCCCTTTAACGAACTCCTTCCCGACTTCACCACCTCGCCGATCGCCACCCCGTTCGGCTCGGCATTCCTGGCCCGCAAGGGCCGCTCTGCCCTCCTTTTCCTCACCACGGGCATCGGCTCTGCCTGCTCCGCCGGCCTCCTGTCCTGGGCGCTCGCCAAGTACGAGCCGCGGGTGATCGTGTCGGTGGGCTCGGCCGGCGGGCTCGATTCCGATATCGCGATCGGGGACATCGTGGTCGGCACTCGCTACGTGCACGGCAACGCGGACGCCACCGCGTTCGGCTACGCGCCCGGCCAGATCCCGGGCCAGCCGCGCTACTTCCAAAGCACGGAGGCGCTCGTCCTTGCCGCGCACGCCGCCAGCCAGGCGGACCGCCGCACGCACGCGGGCCTGGTCGTCTCCTCGGACTCGTTCGTCACCGAGGCCAACGTCAAGGACACGCGCGACAAGTTCCCGGGCGTCCTCTCCGCTGACATGGAATCTCACTCGCTGGCCCTCATCGCCCACGCCTTCGGCATCCCGTTCGCGTCCGTGCGTTCAATTTCCGACGTCGTCGGCGCCACTACTGCCAAGAAGCAGGCCCAGACCTTCAACGCCCAGCTCGACGACGTCGCCCTCGCAGCCGCCAAGACCGTGCTCAACTTGCTCTCCCACACGTCCGTGTTGGACATCGAACGCTCCGGGCACGGGCCAGCCCAGCATTTTTCCAAGGCGTCACTCCAGTGCGCGCTCTACCTCATGCTCGCCAACGCGCACGGCCTGAGCCCGGCCACGGGCGAACTACCCGAGGTGCTCGAGGCCGCAGACAAGCACCTGGACGCGCTCGACCCGTCCAAGCGCAAGGAGGCGCTCGGCCTCATGCTAGCCGGCTACCAGTTCGCCGCCGAGAAGCCGACCGCCCCCCTCACCGCCAAGGACTACGACACGCACCGTACCGACTTCATCACCCACTACTCGAGCTCCGGCGCCGGTTTCCTCTGGCCGCCCACATCCCAAACCGTGATCAAGCGATTCAACGGCTACTGGAATGATGCCCTCACGTCGATCGGCCTCAAGCCCCGCCGCGGTCGGAACCGCGGCGGGCTGAAGTTCACTACCGACGACTACCTGTTCGCCATCCGCTCCTACCTCATCGACGCCCAGCGCACGCGCCGCCAGCCCTCCTTCAACGCCTACAGTACGTGGCTGAAGGTCTCCGGGCAGGCCGGCAAGCTACCCTCCGGCGCCGCGATCCGGCAGCGCTTCGGCTCCTGGAAGGAAGCGCTCAACGCCGCCGCGATCGACACGGACTGAGCGATCGGCGTCGTGAACCTAAGCGACGTCGAGCTGGCGCAGCACGAACGCGAGCTCGCGAGCGCGCCGCTCCCACCGGGCGTAACGCCCGGAACCGCCGGCGTGGCCCGCGACCTTCTCGGTGTGCTGGAGGATGATCCCGGAATCGTCGGCCACCACCTCGCGTAGCTCCTGGACCCACTTGGTGGGCTCGAGGTAGGACACACGGACGTCATTGAGCGAGGTGACGGCAAGGATCGCGGGGTAGCGCTCGGCGCGAATGTTTTCGTACGGCGAGTAGGAGGCCATGTATTCGTAGACCTCCTTCGACGTGATCGGGTTGCCCCACTCCTCCCATTCGCCGGCCGTCAGTGGCAGCTCGGGCTTGAGGATGGTGGTCAGGGCGTCGACGAACGGCACGCCCGCCAAGATCACTCGGTAGAGCTCGGGGGCCAAGTTGGTCACCGCGCCCATGAGCAGGCCGCCGGCGGAGCGGCCCTCCGCGGCAAGGCGCTCACCGTCCACGAGTCCCGTGTCGATGAGGTGGCGGGAGGCGGCCACGAAGTCGGAGAACGTGTTCTTCTTCTTGAGCATCCGCCCGTCTTCGTACCACTGGCGGCCCATCTCACCGCCACCGCGGATGTGGGCCACGACGTAGACCACCCCACGGTCCAGGAGCGGCAGGCGCATGGGGGTGAAGTACGGGTCGTCGCAGATCTCGTAGGAGCCGTAGCCATAGATGAAGCCAGGGTTGTCGCCGGCGCGGTCGAGGTCGGCGCGGTGGGCGATGGTCAGCGGGATCTTCACCCCGTCCTCCGCTTCCGCCCATTCCCGATACTCGACGTAGGCCGCCGGGTCGTAGCCGGGCACTTCGAGGGTCTTGAGCGTGGTCAGCTCCTTATCCTTCACGTCCCAGTTGAGCCAGGTTTGCGGCTGGATGAGCGATTCGGCGACGACGTCGATCCCGGTCGTCTCCCACTCGTAGTTCGCGCTGATCTCCACGGTCATCGTCTCAGGGATCGGGAGCATGTACGGCTTGTCCCAGCCCTTGGCCGTGCGCTCGATGATCCGGATCTCGGTTCCGCCCTTGGCGCGCGTGTGCAGCGCCGCGAACGACTTGAACGCGGCGACCTCAAGGAAGCGCTCGCCGGCGGCCGGCTTGACGAGGCTCGTCCACTCGGTGACATCGCTGGGTCGGACCGGGGCGGTGGCCAGCTCAAAGCCAGGCTCTTCGGCGTTGTGGATGATGAGCAGCTCGTCGCCTGCCACCTCCGCCGTGTAGAACACGCCCTGCTCTCGCTCGCGCACGACGAAGCGCTCATCCGGGTCCGTGGTTGAGACCAGGTGGACCTCGGTCGTCTCGGTCGACGTCGACGTGATGACCAGCCACTTCCCATCCCGCGAGGAGTCACACCACAGGCCAAAGGACTCGTCGTCCTCGCGCAGGATCAGCTGGTCCTCGTCCGGGTTCGTCCCCACCCGGTGGAGCCAGATCTCGTGGTGGCGCCATGCCTCGTCCACCCTCGTGTAGAACACACCGCTGGAATCTGCGAGCCACGCCAGCCCGTAGCCGGCGCCCTCTACGGCGTCGTCCACCACCACGTCCCCGTCAATCTGGTGAATGCGCAGGTTGAAATGCTCGGCCCCGGTGGTGTCGACCGCGAGCGCGAACAGCCGCCCGTCCGGCGACACATCCCCCGAGCCGGTGGCGAAGTACTCCTCGTGGGCGCCGAGCTGGTTGCCGTCATACACGCAGGTCTCCCCCGCGAGCCGCGCGCCAGGCTTCGGGCGGGTCAGCTCCGCCTTCTCCGTCTGCTTGTCCGCGCCGTTGAGCGGCACACGGAACAGGCCACTGTATGGGCGGCCCTCCCATGTGCGGGTCCAGTACCAGTAGTCGCCCTGGCGGACCGGCACCGAGACGTCGGTCTCCTTCGTTCGCGCCGCGATCTCCGCCACGATCTGCTCGCGGAGCTCGGCCTGGTCCGCCGTGTTCTGGTCAAACCAGGCGTTCTCGGCGTCGATCAGGGAATGGGCCTTCTCCTCGTCCTCGCGTAGCCACTCGTAGTGGTCCGTGAAAGTGTGGCCGTGGAAAGTCCGCTCAAAGGGGATGCGCTCGGCGCGGGGTGCGCCCTCGTTGATGTTCATAACGCCATTCTAGGGGTTCGCCGGGCCGGGCTGTGACGAAGGCTCCACGAACGGCACTTTTCGTGCCCGATGAGTAGGGTGGGGTCCATGGAACATGACATCGTGGTACACGTGTGGTCCGACATCGCCTGCCCGTGGTGTTGGATCGGCAAGCACCGTCTGGAAAAAGGCATTGAGGAATCAGGGCAAAAGGTAGCCGTTGAGTACCACGCCTACCAGCTTCAGCCCGATGCCGCGGCGGCAGTCCCCTTCGCCACCTCCCTGTCGATGAAGGACTTCTCCGCCGACGAGGTCACCGAGGTGCTCACCTCCACCACCGAGCTCGCCGCCGACGAGGGCCTGGCGATTAACTGGAAGAACGTCACCGAGGTCAACACGTTCCTCGCACACCAGCTCGTCTACGCCGCCAAGGCCCGCGGCGAAACCCTCGAAGAAGCCGCACTCCTCGGGGCGCGGGCAGTGGAGCGCCTCTACTTCGCCCACTTCACCGAGTGCCGCAACCTCGCCGACACCGACACCCTCATCGAGATCGCCGCCGAACTCGGCCTCGACCCCGACGACGTCTCCGACGAACTCGAATCCGGCGAGCATTCCGACTCCGTACGCGCCGACATCGCCAGCGCCCGCTCACTCGGCATTGAGGGCGTGCCCTTCTACGTAGTGGGCGGGAAGTTCGGGATCTCTGGCGCCCAGCCCGCCGACGTGTACGCTGATGCGATCAAGCGCGCCGTGGCCGAAATGCAGGTGTCCCACGCGCAGGAAGTCCCGCTCGAACAGGGGTAGTAGCACGCGCGGCCAGCGGCCGCGCGTGCCCCGCTCCTAGGCGTGCAAGTTCGTCTGCTCGACCGCCAGGCGGTCGGCCAATTCATTCGCCGCGTCCCCGGAATGGCCCCTCACCCATTCCACGTCGGTACGCCCCGTGCGCGACTCATACAAATTCACCATCTTCTCAATCAGCTCCCGGTTGAGCACAGGCTTACCGTCCGCCTTCTTCCACCCGCGCCGGCGCCACCCCGGCGCCCACTCCGTCATCGCCTTAATCACATATGACGAATCCGAGCGCAGCAGCAGGTCCGCCTCCGGCCCCGCAAACTCCAGCGCCGAAATCATCGCCGTGAGCTCCATGATGTTGTTCGTAGTCTGATGCGCACCACCCGCAGCCGTGCGCCCCGAATACTGCTCCACCCACGCCCAACCGCCCGGGCCCGGATTCCCCGAGCACGAGCCGTCAGTCGCAATCACCAGGTCATAGCCCGCCTTGGGCCGTCCAATCTCAGTCATGCCCCCATCATAACGAGCGCCTCCGACAACTCTTCCCGCGCCCACCCGCAGGCGGCCGTGCAACCCCGCGCGCCCGTTGTCGTGAAACGCCAGCCCGCGCGTCGTCGGCACGCCCCAACAGTTCCAGCGCGCCGCGAACTCGGGTAACCTGGGGGTATCAAACTGAGGAAGGTACGATGCTCCAACTCGACGACTATAAGGACGCAATCAAACTCTCGGAGCCATTCCCCGAGCCCAAAGACGACACCCGCTCCACCTACGACCTGTTGATGACCGCCCTCGGCGGCCTCAACCACAAGCACTACACTGGCACCGGCTCCATCGCCCACCTCTCCACCGACGACGGCCTGCTGCGCTGGCTCCAAGCCGAACTCGCCCTGCGCGAACCCGGCCCGCTCAACCCCATCGCCTCCCGCGCAATCAACACCCTGCTCTACAGGCAGGTCGGCGAACACGGCCGCGTCGAAGCCAAGAACCTCCGCCGCATCCACGACCTGCTCCCCGAAAACGACTTCGACTCCTCCACCGAAACCGTCCTCTTCCGCGGCGACATGCGCCAACTCGTCATCGACGCCATCGTCAACACCGCCCTGCCCACCCTCACCGGGTGCCGCATCCCGCTCCATGGCTGCCTCGACTCCGTCCTCCACGCCCAAGCCGGCCCTTGGATGCGCAACGACTGCGCCACCATCATGGAACTACAGGGCACCGACGTCGAAGAGCCCGGCCAAGCCAAGGTCACGCGCGGCTACCGCCTCCCCGCCAAATACGTCATCCACACGGTGGGGCCCTCCGTGCGCGACGGGATCATCGCCGACGACGACGTCGACATCCTGTACAACTGCTACTGGAACGCGCTCGAGCTCACGCGGCAAATGCCCGACGTGAGCTCCATCGCCTTCCCTGCCATCGCCACCGGCTACAACGCCTTCCCTATCCGCAAGGCGGCCACCATCGCCCTCGACGCGGTCAACACCTGGATGGACAAGTACGGCCAATGCCTCGACCTCATCGTGTTCTCCGTGCACTCCGAGTCCGACGCGCTCACCTACGCTGACGTCATCAACACCTGGATTGACGACTAGGGCCGGGCGGCGAACAGAGAAAAGTGCGGGCCGGGTGGCCCGCACTTTTCTCTGTCAGCCTCTTAGGCGGCGGCCTCCACGCGGTCCTTTTGGATAAAGCCGAACACGGTCAGCGCCGGCGGGTTTGGATCAGCCGATAATACCCCCGCCGAGTGGCTGCTACCCGGGGGCGCCGACACAACTCGTGAACCTGAGGCCCACCAGGCCCCTATAGCAATCGTCAGCCGATATATTCACGACTTCTGTCGGGCAGACCGGCGGGACCTTGGTGCGCGGCGCCGATAATCTGGTCAGCCAGGGCGGGCAAAGAAAAAGGCCGGTTTCCCGGCCTTGTTGGTGCTCGAGGGGGGAGTTGAACCCCCACGCCCTCACGGGCACACGGACCTGAACCGTGCGCGTCTGCCTATTCCGCCACTCGAGCAAGCGAAAGACAGCCTACACGCACATGCGCTCCCTCTCCAAGTCGCCGCCGCCGACTATGCCGCGTTTCTCACTTTCCATCTTCCGCCGCCGCACTCGGCCCCGGCCCCCGCCCCCGCCACACCCACGTGTCCGCCAGCGCCCCACCCCACACCCCATGTCCGCCCACCGCGCACACCGCACTCCCAGGCTGATCCACTTGGATCTCAGAACGAGTAGCCTAGGAAATGAACTATCGATTCAGCTGCGTCGGTGACGGCGAGAGTGCGAAAGGATGACGATGGGCGCATTCGACAGGATTGAGCGCGGGATGGAGAACGCGGTCGAGAACGTGTTTTCGCGCGCGTTTCGCTCGGATCTGAAGCCGGTGGAGTTGGCATCGGGCTTGAAGAAGTCGATGGATGATCGGGCGGCGGCGGTCAGCCAGGAGCGCGTGGTGGTGCCGAACGAGTTTGAGATCCTGCTGTCGGAATCGGATTTCCACAAGTTGGAGGAGTGGGGTGAGGACGCGATGCGCGACGAGCTAACGGATATCGCCACGGCCCACGCCCGCAACCAGGCGTACACGTTCCTGGGCCCGATCAAGATCACGTTCAATTCCACCCCGGAGTTGTCGCGCGGCAAGCTCCTGGTGCGCGGCCGGTCGAAGCGCGGCCCGGCGGCCCCCGCTACCATGCCGGAGGCCTCGCCGGAGAACCCGATCATTGAGGTGGCGGGCGAGCGCTATTTGCTCACGGGCGCGGTCACGGTGATTGGCCGTGGATCATCGGCGGATATCACTGTTGACGACGCCGGTGTCTCCCGCCGCCACCTCGAGCTCCGCGTGACCCCGGGCGGGGTCATCGCCACGGACCTCGACACCACGAACGGCACGTACGTGGAGGGCCATCGGATCACGGCGGCCACTCTCCTGGATGGCAACACGATCACGATTGGCCGCACGCGCATCATGTTTTGGACGAGCCCGGAGATGCTATGAGTGCCCTGGTCATTGCGCTTTTCCGCTACGGGTTCCTCATTCTCCTGTGGCTGTTCGTCTTCGCTGTGGTGCTCACGGTGAAGAAGGACGTGCACGGCACGCGCGTCACGTCCCGCACCCCGGGCCGCGCTTTCAACCGCCCCGCCTCCCGAACGACGCCGCAGCCCTGCCGTTCGTCCACCCCCGCGCCTAGCGCCTTAGCGCACCCGCACCTGGTGGTGAGCGGAGGATCCCTAGCCGGCAGCACGATCCCGCTGTCGGGTTCGATCACGGTGGGCCGCTCCCCGGATTCGGCGCTCGTCCTTGACGACGGCTACACCTCGGCCCGCCACGCCCATTTCTACACGGATGGCCACGATTGGTACGTGGAGGATCTGAATTCGACGAACGGCACGTGGGTGGGTGGCACCCGCATTTATGAGCCGACCCGCCTGGGCTTTGGCACGCCCGTGACCATCGGTAAGACAACCCTGGAGTTACGCCAGTGAGCATTTCTTTCCGCTGCGCAGCAGCTTCCGACGTCGGCCTGATTCGCAAGTCCAATCAGGATGCCGGTTATGCCTCCACGAATCTCATCGTGTTGGCTGACGGGATGGGCGGAGCGGCTGGTGGCGATGTCGCGTCGTCAGTGGTGGTGGCGCACTTGGCGGAGGTGGATGATAGCCATCAGGCCGAGGACCTCCTGCCTCTGCTGACGGCAACGCTCGAGGACGCGCACGCGGACCTCATTCAGCGCTCGGCGGAGACGACGTCGCTGGCGGGCCTTGGCACCACGTGCATCGCGATTTTACGCGCGGGCAACAAACTCGGCATGGTCCATATTGGCGATTCGCGTGCGTACCTCCTGCGGGAGGGCACGCTGACTCAGGTCACGCATGACCACACGTTGGTCCAGTACCTCGTGGATCAGGGGGAGATCACGCCGGAGGAGGCGGAGAATCACCCGAAGCGCAACGTGATCATGCGCAACATCGGCGACACCCCGGAGCCGCTGGAGATCGACCGTTCGATCCGCGAGGCCATCCCTGGCGACCGCTGGTTGCTGTGTTCGGATGGTCTGTTCGGCGTCGTGTCGAAGGAGCGCATCGCGAAGACCCTCACCGATTACCGCGACCTGGAGGCGTGCGCGAACCGCCTGGTGGACCTGGCGCTGGCCGCCGGCGCGCCCGATAACGTCACGGTGGTGTTGGCCGATGTTGTCGACGACGACGTCGCCCCGGCCCCGCCCCTCATCGTGGGTTCGGCGGCGGTCGATGCGCATAAGCCGACGCGTGGCACGGCGTCGGCGGCGGGGAAGCTGGCGCGGTGGACGCCGGGTGAGACGGATGAGGCGGGCGAGGTCGAACCGGAGCGACGTAGCCCGTGGGCGCGGATTGCGGCCACGATCGCGGTGCTCGGCATTTTTGCGGGCTCCCTGTTTGGCGCGTATGCGTGGACCCAGACCCAGTATTACGTGACGCAGGCGGGCGGGAAGGTGGCGATTTTCCAGGGCGTGCCGCAAAAGCTCGGCCCGCTCACCCTGTCCCATCTGCATGAGAAGACGGACGTTGAGGTGGTGAGCCTTAAGGCGGTGGCCCAGGCGCGTATTGCCGAGCCGATCACGCGCGGGTCGTTGGAGGAGGCGCGGACGGTCGTCGCGGATTTGTCGGCGCAGGTGCGCGAGCCGGACCCGATCGTCGGCGAGCGCCCAACCCCTGAGCCGTCCGCGTTCCCGCCGACGGGCACGGAGCCTTCGCGCGATCCGTCCGGAGATCCGTCCGGCCAGACACCGGCCCCGACGACGACGCCCGCCCCGACCAGCGGCACCACGGTCCCGGCCCCCACGGACCCACGGGAGGAGAGGCAATGAGCGTGGTGACTCAGAAGACCGCCCGGACGGGCCGTTTCCGCGAGCTCCTTCTCCTGATCCTGGCGCTGGCGGCGTGCCTGCAGGCGTGGGTGATCGTGCACCACAGCGTGAGCGTGGAGGAGGTCTCGGCGCTTCCAGAGAATTTCTGGATGGTGGCGGGCGCGGCCGCCAGCCTCATTTTCGTGGCTCACCTCGTGATCCGTTGGCGGGCGCCGTGGGCGGACCCGGTGTTTTTCCCAATCGCGGTGACCCTCACGGGCCTGGGCCTGGTGATGATTCACCGGATTGACTATTCGCTGGTTGCCAAGGGGAACGCTCCGCTTGTGGGCGGGCAGTTCATGTTGGCGGGCGTGGGCGTGGTGCTCATGGTGGCCACGGCCGTGGTGGTCCACCATCGGGCGCTGCGCCGCTTCACGTTCATTTCGCTCGCGCTCGGCACGATCCTGTTGCTTTTGCCGATGGTGCCGGGCCTTGGCGTGTCGATTTACGGCGCGCGCATTTGGATTCAGGTGGCCGGTTTTTCCTACCAGCCGGCCGAGCTGGCCAAGATCTTCTTCGCGGTGTTTTTCGCGGGCTACCTGGTCAGCCAGCGCGACAACCTGGCGCTTGCCGGCAAGAAAGTGCTGGGCATCCAATTGCCGCGTGCACGCCACTTCGGCCCCCTGCTCGTGGGTTGGATGGGCTGCATGGGCATCCTCGCGATGGAGAAGGATTTCGGCACGGCTCTCCTCTTCTTTGGCCTGTTCGTGGCGATGCTTTATGTGGCCACCGAGCGCGTGTCGTGGATCGTGATCGGCGGGATCCTCACCACGATCGGCGTGTATTTCCTCGTCCAGATCATGCCGCACATTCAGGCCCGCTTCGACATCTGGCTACACGCCCTCGACCCAGAGGTTTACAACGCCAAGTACGGCTCGTGGCAGATTGTCCAGGGTTGGTTCGGGATGGCGTCGGGCGGGTTGCTCGGCACGGGCCTCGGCCGCGGGTATCCTGGCAACACGTTCGCCGCGAACTCCGACCTCATCGTGGCGTCCTTCGGGGAGGAGCTGGGCCTCATGGGCCTGCTCGCGATCTTCTCGATCTACCTCCTCCTTGTTCAGCGCGCGTTCAAAACCGCGCTCGACCTCCGCGACGGCTTCGGCAAACTCCTCGCCTCCGGCCTCGGCTTCACCGTGGGCTTGCAGTGCTTTATCGTGGCCGGCGGCGTCACGGGCATTATCCCGCTGACGGGCCTCGCGATCCCGTTCCTTTCCCTCGGCGGCTCGGCGCTGCTGACGAACTGGATCATCATCGGCCTGCTCATCCGCATGTCCGATGCCGCCCGCCGCCCCGCGCTGCCCTCCTCCGCGCCGTTGCCGGAGCTGCCCGATTCTCCCGACGACGACTGGCCCAATTCCGACTGGCCCTCCGCCTCGCGTAACACCGAGGCTTCCGACGACGCCGGCGCGCCCGTTTCCGCCGACGCCCCAGCTGACGCCGACGCCGGCGCGCCCGGCGGTCCTGCCGATAGCGCTTCCGACGCCGACCGCTACCCCACAGAGGTGGTCCGATGAATCCGCCGCTACGCAAGCTATCGGTCGTCGTGACGATCATGTTTTTGACACTCATGGCGGCGGCGACGTCGTTGCAGTTCTTCCGAGCGCCCTCGCTGAATGCGGACGCACGCAACGCCCGCACGCTATATAAGGAGTATGGGGTCAAGCGCGGCCCGATCATCGTGGCGGGTGAGGCGATCACGGGGATCGAGAAGATCGACTCTCCTTATAATTACCTGCGCACCTACCTGCAGCCGGAGCTGTATGCGCCGGTCACGGGTTATTTTTCGGTGATTCATAACGCGATCACTGGGATCGAGCGGGCGGAGAACGGGATCCTGGGCGGATCCGATTCGCAGCTGGCCACCCAGCACTTGCAGGAGTTGCTGACGGACGCGGACCCGGAGGGCGGGGCCGTCTCGCTCACCATTAACCCGGCTGCGCAGCAGGCCGCGTGGGATGCACTTGGGGACAGGCAGGGCGCCGTCGTCGCGATCGAGCCGTCCACGGGGAAGATCCTCGCGCTTGTCTCGAAACCCACGTTCAACCCGAACCAGATCGCCTCGCACAACCGCGAGGAGGCGACCACCGCGTGGGAGACCCTCAACGCGGACCCGGCCAAACCCCTGCTCAACCGGGCGATCGGGGACGACCTCTACGCACCCGGCTCAGTGTTCAAGCTCATTACCGCTGCTGCCATGATCGAGAACGGGCTGACCGCTGACTCCGGCGTCGAGGCCCCCTACACCTACTCTCCGCCCGGCACGTCGCACGAGATCTACAACCCCGGCCAGCGCCAGTGCGGGGACGGCTCGGGCACGGTGCCGTTGCGCGTGGCGTTCACCCAGTCGTGCAACACGGCCTTCGCGATCGGCGGCCTGAACCTGGGCGCGGAGAAGATGCGCGCCATGGCCGAGGCGTTCGGCTTCGGGCAGGACCTCGACATCCCGCTGTCCGTCCGCCCCTCACAGTTTCCCGAGCCGGCCGACGACGCCGCTCTCGCCATGGACTCCTTCGGCCAGCGCGACATCCTCGCATCACCAATGCAGATGGCTATGGTCGCGGCGGCGGTGGCCAACGACGGGCGCCTCATGACCCCCTACCTCGTGGACCAGACGTTCACCGCGGACCTCGGGGTACTGTCCACCACCGCGCCCACCACGTTCTCCAACCCGATCTCCAAGAGCACCGCCGAGCAGATGCGGTCGATGATGATCGACGTCGTAAACAAGGGCACCGGGTCGTACGCCGCGCTGAACTACGTGCAAGTGGCGGGCAAGACAGGCTCGGCCGAGGTCGGCGCCGGGGTGGAGCCGCACGCGTGGTTCGCCGGGTTCGACGCGACGGACGATCCGAAGGTGGCGGTGGCCGCGCTCGTCGCGAACGGGGGCGACGGCGGGTCCAACGCCGGGCCGGTCGCACGGGCCGTCATCGACGCGGTGGTGGGCCAATGAACTGTAATCGTTTCGTGACCTCACTAGTTGGCAATCACGCGCCGATGTGGGGCAGTATGTTTGAAGGTGTGAGGGAAAGGAAAGTTCGGCATGGCTGACGTACCCCGTATCCTCGGCGACCGCTATGAGGTCGGCGACCTGATCGGCCGCGGAGGCATGGCTCAGGTGCACTTGGGCTACGACACGCGGCTTTCGCGCACGGTCGCCATCAAGGTGTTGCGCACCGACCACGCCCAGGATCCCACCTTCATCGCGCGCTTCCGGCGCGAGGCGCAGTCCGCCGCCGCCCTCAACCATCCCTCGATCGTGGCCGTGTATGACACGGGCGAAGAGACCGTCATTTCCGAATCCGGTCGCACCCTCTCGCTTCCCTACATCGTCATGGAGTACGTCAAGGGCCGCACCGTCTCCCAGCTGCTGAGCAACGGGGACGCCCTGCCTATTGACGAGGCGGTGCAGATTGTCGTCGGGATCCTGTCGGCGCTCGAGTACTCGCACCGGGAGGGCATCGTTCACCGCGACATCAAGCCGGGCAACATCATGTTGACCCCGGACGGCAAGGTCAAGGTGATGGACTTCGGCATCGCGCGGGCCGTGGCCGATTCGTCGGCCACGATGACGCAGACAAACTCGGTGGTGGGCACCGCCCAGTACCTGTCGCCGGAGCAGGCGCGTGGCGAGGTTGTCGACGCCCGATCTGACCTGTACTCCACCGGCTGCGTCCTGTTCGAGCTGCTCACCGGTCAACCGCCGTTCCGTGGGGACTCCGCGGTGGCGGTCGCCTACCAGCACGTGTCCCAGCAACCGCCGGCGCCCACGTCGATCGCGCCGGACATCCCCGAGTCGCTCGACAGGGTGGTGACGAAGTCGCTGGCCAAGCGCCGCGAGGACCGCTACCAGAGCGCGGCCGACATGCGGGCCGACCTCCTGTCCGCCATCCGTGGCGGGGAGGTTAGTGCTCCGGCCGTCGGCTCGTGGCAGACCCAGGTGATGTCCGCACCCACGCAGGTTTCGACGCCGCCCACGCAGGTCTCGACGCCGCCCACGCAGGTCGCGTCCGTGCCGCCGTCGCAGGTGACGAAGACGTCCACGCAGACCTCGATCCCGCCCGCCGAGGAGCGCTCGCGGAACACGCTTTTCATCGTGCTCGGCATTATTTTGACCATCCTCGCCATGTCCGGAATCGGGTACGCGATCTACAACGCCAACCGCGCCCCCGAGGAGCCGACCGCCACGGTCGCGCAGACCACCGTGCCGGATCTGACCGGCATGAACGAAAGCCAGGTGCGGGCCGCGCTCGAGGAGCGCAACCTCGTGCTCAACGTGGGCGACCCGGTCGAGGATGACAAGATCCCCGAGGGGATCTACGTCTCCTCCAACCCGCCGATCGCCGGCACGGTCAACGAGGGCGACACGGTCACCGTCCACTTCTCCTCCGGCGTCGGCTCGGTGAAGGTTCCCGACGTCGCCAACGGCGTCTACACCCAGGACCAGGCGAAGGAGATCCTAGAGAACGCAGGCCTGCGGGTGGGGCGGGTCGACATCGAGGACGTGCCCGGGCTGGCGAAGGACACAGTGTCCGCCACCTCGCCCGAGGCCGGCAACACCGTCAAGCGCGGTAGCCAGGTCAACCTGGTGGTCGCGTCCGGTGACGTGGTGCTGACGGATGTGCGCGGGATGAACATCGACGACGCCGAAGCCCTCCTCGCCAACGACCTGCGGATTCAGTCGATCTCGATCTCCGAGGTGGAAACCGACCAGGCCGAGCCCGGCACCGTGCTATCCATGAACCCGGCCGCCGGGAAGGTGCCATACAACCAGCGCGTCGAACTGGTGATCGCCAAGGAGATTGTGGCGCCCCCCACCACGGAGCCAAGCGAGCAACCGAGTCAGGATCCGAGTGAGCAACCCACTGATCCGGCACCGACGGACGAATCGAGCAAATAGGAATCAGCGCGGCCAAGCTTTGCTTGGCCGCGCTACTTTCTTGGCGTGAAACTGGGCGAGGCGGACCCCGCCGGGGTCACTCGCCGACCGTGTTATCCACCAAGTGAGTGTTTTCCATGACCCACGGGTAGGCATACTCAAACAGCAGGTAGACCACGCCAAAGATCAGGGCAAGGGCCTCCAGGACCTTCAGCCATGTCGGGCCCGGAAGCATGCGCCAAATCGCTCCGTACATTAGTTCGCTCCTTCCACCGCGGTGGTCGCCGGGTCAACAAGCTCCTTCGGCAGGCCATCCTCACGCTTCGTCCAGTAATCGAACTCGGCGTGGACAATCCAGCGTTCATTCGACACGAAAGGCGGGTGGCACGTGGTGATCGTCAGCAGGCGGCGCGTGGCCTCCGACACCGGCATGCCATTCTTCAGCGAATCAAGTGCCATGAACGGGTCCGGCGCGATCGTCCACACGTCCGTGGGCGACACGATCTCATCCGCGATGATCTTGTATACGTAGAAGGCGTCCGCGGTCTCCACCACCACGGCATCGCCCTCCTTCAAGTTCTGCACGTTCATCATCGGCGCGCCGTACGTCTGCCGGTGGGCCGCCGTCGAGAAATTACCCACCTCACCCGGGAACGCCGTATCCGTATACCTGCCGAACGAACCCTTATCGAGCACCGTGGTCAAGTCCGTGCCGTTCTGGATCGTGTAAGCATACTCGTAGCCAAATGCCGGGATACGCATGATGCCGATCGTCTCACCCACACCCATGGGCCCCGACCACTCCGGCGGCGGGCCCGGCTGCGGCTCCGCAATCCCGTCGTCAGCAACCTCGCCGTACTCCTGACGCAACGTGACAATCGCGGCCTGCTGCTCACGGTTCGCTTCAATATCCGTCCACCAGATCTGCCACACAATGAACAGCCCAATGACGAGCCCAGCAGTGATCATCAGTTCCCCAATGACACCAAGGATACGGCCGAACAGGGATGGTTTACGCCGTGCTTGGTCCGCCTTCATATCATCTCCTCGAATTGACTGGCTCAAGCATAGTGTATTTCATCCCTCCCACCTTCCCCAGATGCGAAAACTAACCCTGTGGATGATTCCCGTTTTTCCTTTTATCCGTATAGGATTTGGGGGTACGTTCCGCATAGAAGGATGAGCGATGCCCGAATCGAAGAAGCGCAAGAAGGTCGTTGAGCGCAGGATTGCCCAGCAGCACGCCCAGGAGAACCGCAAGGCCGCGGCCCCCGAACAGTCCCCGCGCTGGTGGGTTCCCGTCATGGTCGGCCTCGCCGTGCTCGGCCTGATCATCATCGTCATCGCCTACATCACCGGCGGTCGCTTCCCGATCCCCGGTCTGTCGAACGGTAACATCAACATCTTCGTGGGCATCGGCTTCATGCTGGTGGGCTTCCTCATGACGATGGGCTGGAAGTAGCGCGCTCACTGACCGCCCAGCCCGGCGCAGGCGTCGGGTGTTACTAACTGGTAAGTCTGGGCCCACAAAGCTCGGTTTTCAGCACGGAACCTTTCAGATTCACGAGTTAGCTTCACGCCCGCCTAAATAACATTCATGTAATTCTCCACAGGCCAAGCCACAGCTGAGGACAACTCGAATTACACTCATGTAATTCTCCACAGGGTAAACCACACCTGGGGATAGATGAGGCTAAAAATGCAGGGGAGGTAACGCGGCGTCGTTGCCGCTAAATCCACAGAACGAGGGCCGTCAGCACCGGCACCAGCAGGCCGGCGGCGACCTCAAGAACAGTGCGCTTACGCCTCGCCGGGAAGCTCTCGCGGATGGATATCCACGCCCAGGTCAGCAGCGCGCCCACGATCAGCCCGCCCACGTGCGACTCCCACGAGATCCCTGGAACCACAAAGCTGTAGACGAGGTTAACGCCCAGGATCGTGAAGATTCCCGACATGTTCGCATCCACCTTGCGCGAGAGAATGACGAGCGCGCCAAACAACCCGAAGATCGCGCCGGACGCACCCACCGCGCCCACGTTCCACCCTCCGGTCAAGTTCGCCACCCCATACACCGCGGCGTTACCCGCGATCGCGGACAAGAAGTAGAGCGCCAGGTACCTCACCCTGCCGAGCGCCGGCTCGAGCACCCGCCCGAGCAGCCACAGGGCATACATGTTGAGCACCAAATGCCAAAAGCCGCTGTGGAGGAAGGCGGACGTAATGAAACGGTACGGCTGCACCTGTGCGAGCGGAGGGTAGAACATGAGCTCCACCCCCACCTGGGGTTGCAGCCGCTCCACAAGAGCCATGATCCCACACGCCACGATGAGCACGGTCGTGGCAGGGGCAGGATTACGACGCCGAACGGCCATCCGCCTCCGGAAACCGGGAATTTCGCGATTGTGGTCCGACATCCCGGACCTTTCGGCGTCGTACATCTGCTAGTCGGCGACCGTCACCGAGTTAATGACCACGTCCTCCACCGGGCGGTCCATCGGGCCGGTCTCAACGGCGGCGATGGAGTCGACGACAGCCTGCGAGTCGGCGTCGTTGACCTTGCCGAAGATGGTGTGCTTGCCCTGCAGCCACGTGGTGGGGGCAACCGTGATGAAGAACTGCGAGCCGTTCGTGCCGCGGCCGCCCTGCTTGCCGGCATTGGCCATGGCGAGCACGTAGGGTTCGGTGAAGTTGAGCTCGGGGGCGATTTCGTCGTCGAAACGGTAGCCCGGGCCGCCGGTGCCGGTGCCGAGCGGGTCGCCGCCCTGGATCATGAAGCCGGCGATGACGCGGTGAAAAATGACGCCGTCGTACAGCGGGTCAGTGGTGGGTTCGCCCGTGCGGGGGTTGAGCCACTCGCGCTTGCCGGTGGCAAGCTCGGTGAAGTTCGCGACCGTCTCCGGAGCGTGCTCCGGGTAGAGGTCAATCTTGATGTCTCCGTAATTTGTATGCAGTGTTGCTTCCATAGGGCTAATCCTCCCACACCCGCGCAGGTCGGGCCGGTTTTCTCCACGCATTCATTTGGGTACACCGCTATCGGCGAAATTTACTCTGTCAACGAAAAGGGGCCCTGTTTGCCGAGGTAATTCGGCTAGCGTCCTGCGAAACGGAGCTCTACGTGGAAAGATAAGGGTTACGCGCGGCACAACGCCGTCCAGCAGTGGAGGTAAACATGTCTTTGTTCAAGAAGAAGAGCACGAAGGAGAAGGTGGCCGACCAGGTTGAGCCGCTGGCCGAGCGTGCGGCAGAGGTTGGTAGCCAGCTTGGCTCCCTCGTGAAGGATTCGGTGCGAGCCGCGGTCAATTGGGCGGAGCCGCTTGCCGCCGACGCGTACGAGAAGGCCGCGCCCTACGTCAAGGACGCTTACGACAAGGCTAACGACGCCGCCCACGACGCGTACGAGAAGGCCGCGCCCTACGTCAAGGACGCTTACGACAAGGCTAACGACGCCGCTCACGACGCCGCGGAGAAGGCCCGCCCGCTCGTCGCCGATGCGACCAGCCGGTATGAGGAGACGTCGGCGCTGGTGCGGGAGGACTACCTGCCGCGTGCCAAGCGTGCTGCTCACGCCGCCCTCGAAGAGGCAAAGTCCGGTTCTGGCGACCTGGCCACGCGCGCGAACGCTGTGGTCGCGGCGTCGAAGAAGGAGCTGGCCAAGCCGGAGAAGAAGCGTGGCCTGCGCAAGTGGGTTGGCTTCCTGGCCGTTGCTGGCGCGGGCGCCGTTGCAGCGTACGTGGCGTGGGCGCGCTCGAAGCCGGTGCAGGACCCGTGGGCCGAAGCCTACTGGGAGGACGTCTCGGTGCCCACGGATGAGTCGGCTGCCAAGCCGGAGGATTCCGAGACCCCTGCGAAGGATAAGGACGAGGAGCAGGCCGCCGCTCATGAGGTCATCCAGGAGGAGGTCTCGGAGGCGGAGCTCAAGGAAGAGGAGCTGAAGGAGAAGGTGGCCAAGACTCGCGAGGAGGAGGCCGCTGAGGCAGCGGGCCTCATCGACGAGGACAAGGAAGACTAGTCCGAGCCAGATTCCGGTCAGCTAGCCGCTGACGGGGATTGAGACACAGCCTATCTGTTGGGGGCGGGGTGCGATACGCACCCCGCCCCCAGATGTTTCGGCCGCGCTGAATGGCCCGGGATCCTGGGTTTGTCGTGCTTAGTGCGTGGACGCCTTCAATTACCGAGACGCCGTTTCCATGGGTATCCAACTCGATATCCGAAAAACGATGATGGTGGCTTTTCGTTGATATTTAGCGGAATTCATTTGTGGAGCCTACGGGACTCGAACCCGTAACCCCCTGCTTGCAAAGCAGGTGCGCTACCAATTGCGCCAAGGCCCCTTAAAGATCAACCGGGTCGGTCACTTGCTGCCACGTGGCTTGACGCTGCATGTTCTTCTGAACCTGGAGGAACACGATGTAGCCTCCCAGGCCGGCCAAACATACCAGAGCAAACCTCTTCATCGTGACCTTCCTCGATTAACGAGTGGGCGTACGTGGACTCGAACCACGGACCTCCACATTATCAGTGTGGCGCTCTAACCGACTGAGCTATACGCCCCGTTCCTAACGGATGCCGAATTAGGTTAACTCATTCTCCCGCACTTCTCCAAACCGGATATGACCTGAGCGCTCGACGTCACATTTCTGCCGCCGCGTCCGCCAACCGCTGGCCGGCCCACCGAGCCGCCCGCGAGCGAGCCACCCGGGCTACTCGTCAGTGACAGTGATTCCGAGCCCGCCGACCAGCATAGCCACCACGTTGTAGAGCAGTGCCATGACCGTGCCGAACAGGGTCATGAGCACGACCTCAATAACGCCCACCACCACGGCGAACGAGACGACGCGCCCGAACTGCATGAACTGACCCAGCTCGAGCAGCGGCGCCGAGTTCAGCGTCACGAGCAGCTCGTCGATACGCGCCCACACGTGCATGGCGTCAAGCGTGAACCACAGGAGGATCGCGGCGATGACGATCATGATGCCCACACCCACCGACACGAGGAAGGACAGCTTGAGCGCTGACAGCGGGTCGATGCGCGAGATAGTCATGCGGACGCGGCTGATGCCAACGTCCAGCCGCTCCTCCGCCGCGTCGACGCTATCGGGGGTATGCGTGGTCTCGGTCATGAGAGATCTCCGTCGTTGATGTTGCTACTGGTATGACGCTACCGCTTTTTGCGCGCCCGCTCACCCTTCTTGGGGCTGATTGTCGATCTGGTCCGACGACGCCGTTGCCCCGCCCGCGTCCACAGGCGCGGCCACGTCCTCATCGGCTGCGACCGAGTCGCCGGATCCGACCGTCTCGCCCAAGGCGACAGTGTCCGCGGAATCGGCGGAATCCGAGCTGTCAGCGCTGTCAGCGCTGTCCGACTCGAAGACGGGCGCCATCGCGAGCACGCGGTCGCCGCTATCGGGGCGGACGAAACGCACGCCCTGGGTGTTGCGTCCGGTGAGGTTGACTTCGTCCACGCGCGAGCGGACCACCTTGCCGCCCTCCATGATCACCACGACCTCGTCCCCGGGCTTGGTGATGAGCGCGCCCACCAGCTCGCCGCGATTTTCAGCCACCTTGGCCACACGGATGCCGAGGCCGCCGCGGTTCTGGGGCCTGTACTGGTCTTCGCTGGTGCGCTTGGCGAAGCCGCCGTCGGTGATGACGAAGACTTCCGAGTCCTCGCGCACCACTTCCATGGCGAGCAGCGAGTCGCCGTCGCGGAACTTCATGCCGCGCACGCCCGCAGTGGCGCGGCCCATGGGCCGGAGCGAGGAGTCGTCGGCTGTGAAGCGTAGCGACTGACCCTGGCGGGACACGAGGATGAGCTCGTCGCCTTCGCTGATGAGCTGGGCGGAGACCACCTGGTCGGTGGAGCCGTCCACGTGTTCGCGCAGGTTGATGGCGATGAGGCCGCCGGTGCGGGCCGAGTCGTAGTCGGCCAGCTTGGTCTTCTTCACCATGCCGTCCTCTGTGGCGAGCACCAGGTAGTCGGCTTGGTCGTAGGTGCGCAGCGTGAAGGCGGAGGCGATCTCTTCGCCCGGCTGCAACGCGAGCACGTTCGCCACGTGCTGGCCCTTCGATTCGCGCGAGCCCTCGGGGATCTCGTATCCCTTGACCCGGTAGACCCGGCCGAGGTTCGTGAAGAACAGGTGCCAATCATGTGTTGAGGCGATCCCCATGTGCTCCACGACGTCGTCACTGCGCAGCGTCGTCCCCTTGACGCCCTTGCCGCCGCGGCGCTGGGCGCGGTACTCGGAGACCTTGGTGCGCTTGATGAAGCCCGAGCGGGTCACGGTCACCACTATCTCTTCCTCGGGGATGAGGTCCTCCACGGTCATTTCGCCGTCGAAGGGGAGGATGATGGTGCGGCGGTCGTCGCCGTAGCGGTCCACCACCTCGTTCAGTTCCTCGGAGATGATCGCGCGCTGGCGGGCGGGCTTGGCCAGGATGTCGCGGTAGTCCTCGCACAGGTCGAGCTTCTCGTCCCGCTCCTCGACGATTTTCTGCCGCTCGAGGGCGGCCAGGCGTCGCAGCTGCATGGCGAGGATATGGTCGGCCTGGATCTCGTTGATCGCGAGCAGTTCGATGAGCCCGGTGCGGGCCTCCTCCACCGTGGGCGAACGCCGGATGAGGGCAATGACCTCGTCCAGCATGTCGAGCGCCTTGACCAGGCCCTCGAGGATCATGAGGCGCTCTTCGGCCTTGCGCAGGCGATAGGCGGTGCGTCGGCTGATGACCTCTACCTGGTGCTGCACCCAGTAGTGGATGAATCCGTCAAGCGAGAGGGTGCGCGGCACGCCGTCGACCAGCGCGAGCATGTTGGCCGAGAAGTTGTTCTGCAGCTGGGTGTGCTTGTAGAGGTTGTTGAGCACCACCTTCGGCACGGCGTCCCGCTTGAGCACGACCACGATGCGCTGGCCCGCGCGGCCCGAGGACTCGTCGCGGATGTCGGCGATGCCGGACAGCCGCCCGTCCTTGACGCCCTCCACCATGCGGTCAAGCAGGCGGTCGGGGTTGACCTGGTAGGGCAGGTCGGAGATGACGAGCGACGTGCGGCCGTTGACCTCGTCAATCTCCACCTTCGCGCGCTGGGTGATCGTGCCGCGGCCTGTGCGGTACATATCCTCGATGCCCTTGGTGCCCAGGATCGTGGCGCCGGTGGGGAAGTCGGGGCCGGAGATACGCATCATGAGGTTGGCGAGCAGCTCGTCGCGCGTGGCGTCCGGGTGCTCGAGGTACCACTGGGCTCCCGCGGCGATCTCGCGCAGGTTGTGCGGCGGGATCGAGGTTGCCATGCCCACCGCGATGCCCTCCGAACCATTGATCAACAGGTTCGGGATGCGGGAGGTCAGCACCACGGGCTCTTGGACGGAACCGTCGAAGTTGGGCTGGAAATCGACCGTATCCTCGTTGATATCGCGGACCATCTCGACAGCCAGGGGAGCCATCCGCGCCTCGGTGTACCTCGGCGCGGCCGCACCCAAGTCACCCGCGGTACCGAAGTTACCCTGGCCGGCCACCAGCGGGTAGCGCAGGTTCCACGGCTGGACCATGCGGACCATCGTGTCGTAGATGGCGGCGTCACCGTGCGGGTGGTAGTGACCCATGACGTCGCCGACGATCTTCACCGACTTCGAGAACGCCGAATCGGGCCGGTAGCCGCCATCCCACATCGCGTAGATGACGCGGCGGTGGACGGGTTTCATGCCGTCGCGCACATCGGGCAGGGCGCGCCCCACAATGACCGACATGGCGTAGTCAAGGTAGGAGGTCTCCATCTCGCGCTGGAGGTCGACATCCTTGATGCTGCCGTGTTCAAAGTTCACAGTATTCTCACTCACGATTAATCCTTAGATGTCGAGGAATCGCACGTCACGGGCGTTGCGCTGGATGAAGCTACGGCGCGAACCCACGTCCTCACCCATGAGGATAGAGAAGGCCTCGTCCGTGGCGGCGGCCTCCCCGATGTTGACCCGCTTGAGCGTGCGGGTTTCGGGATTCATCGTGGTGTCCCACAGCTCCGAATCATTCATCTCGCCCAGGCCCTTATAGCGCTGAATACCCTGGCCCTCGGCCTTGGGTAGCTTCTTGCCGGCGGCCATGCCTTCCTTCAGCACCGCGTCGCGTTCGGCGTCGGAAAACACATACTGGTGCGTGGCATTCGTCCACTTGATACGGTACAGCGGCGGCATCGCCAGGTAGATGTAGCCGGCCTCGATGAGCGGGCGCATGTAGCGGTAGACGAGGGTGAGCAGCAGGGTGGCGATGTGCTGGCCGTCCACGTCGGCGTCGGCCATAAAGACGATCTTGTGGTAACGCAGCTTGTCGATGTCGAACTCCTCGCCCACGCCCGTGCCGAACGCGGTGATGAGGTTCTGGATCGAGTCGGAGCTGAGCGCCCGGTCGAGCCGCGCCTTTTCCACGTTGAGGATCTTGCCGCGGATCGGCATGATCGCCTGGTGGCGAGGGTCGCGGCCGTTGACGGCCGAGCCGCCCGCCGAATCACCCTCCACAATGAAGATTTCGCACTCTTCGGGGTTACGCGACGTGCAGTCCTTGAGCTTGCCCGGCATCGACGCCGACTCCAGCACCGACTTGCGACGCGTCGCCTCGCGCGCCTTCCGCGCTGCGATGCGCGCCTGGTAGGCCTGCGTGGCCTTGCGGATGATTTCCTTCGCCTCCGACGGGTTCATGTCCAACCAGTCGGAGATGTGGGCGTACGTCTGCTGCTGGACGAAGGTGCGGGCTTCCGTGTTGCCCAACTTCGTCTTCGTCTGGCCCTCGAACTGCGGCTCGCCAAGCTTGACGGAGATGACGACGGCAAGGCCCTCGCGGATGTCATCGCCCGAGAGGTTCGGGTCCTTCTCCTTGAGCAGGCCCTTGTCACGCGCGTACTTGTTGATCACCGAGGTCAGCGCCGTGCGGAATCCCTCCTCGTGCGTGCCGCCTTCGGTGGTGTTGATCGTGTTAGCGAAGGTGTGGAGGGTCTCGGAATACGACGCGGTCCACTGCATGGCCACCTCCACCGAGATCTTCTTCTCCTCGTCCTCAGACTCGAAGTAGATCGGGTCGGTGTGAACGGGTTCGACCTTCTTGGTCTTGACGATGTGGCGCACGTAGTCGAGCAGGCCGCCGTCGTAATGGTAGGAGACCTCGAGGTGCGGGCGCTCCTCCGCCGCGAGCGAGTCCTCCGTGCCCACGACCTCCTCGCCCTCCGGAACGGCCTGCGGCCGCTCGTCGATCAGGGTGATGCGCAGGCCCTTGTTGAGGAACGCCATCTGCTGCAGGCGGTGGCGCAGGGTCTCGAAGTCGAACGTGGTGGTTTCGAAGATGTCGCCGTTGGGCCAGAAAGTCTGCGTGGTGCCGGTTTCGGTGGTGGGCTCACCCTTCTCCAAGGGCGCCACGGGCACGCCGTTTTCGTAGGAAATCCGCCAGACGTAGCCGTCGCGCCGGACCTCGGTATCCATGCGCGTCGACAGCGCGTTGACCACCGACACGCCCACACCGTGCAGACCGCCTGACACGGCGTAGCCGCCGTTGCCGAACTTGCCACCCGCGTGCAGCACGGTCATGACCACCTGGACGGCTGGCAGGCCCTCCGTGGGGTGAATATCCACCGGGATACCGCGGCCGTTATCGGCCACCCGGCACCCGCCGTTCTCCAGCAGGGTAATTTCGATGTGATCGCAGTAGCCGGCGAGCGCCTCGTCCACCGAGTTGTCAACCACTTCGTAGACCAGGTGGTGCAGGCCGCGTTCGCCGGTGGAGCCGATGTACATGCCCGGGCGCTTCCGGACGGCCTCGAGCCCCTCAAGGACGGTGATGTTCGACGCGTCGTACGACTGGTCCTCCGAGACCGCGCCGATCCGATTATTTTCAGCCACGCTTGGCAACTCCTCTACCTGTGGTCTACATCTCTAAATAAGCCCTAGGATCGCCTGGAAGGCATTGAGGCCCGTTTGGGTAGGTATCTACACCATGAGACCAAAAACCAATTATAGCGCGTTTTGGACGCAAAATCTCGCCACATGTCCTCCCACAGAGGTTCGAAACTCGTGAGCGTGGCCCGTGGATATCTTTCCGACGACGCCGTCCCCCGGCAACCGCCTCTTCACCCGTAGGTGTCCCGCGGTCCGCGCCCTGGCACCGAGTAGCGCCCGTGCTTCCACGAGCGCGCGAACGGCCCGCCCACCACGATCTCTTTCACGACGCCGGGGCCCAGCTCCTCCTCCAACCGCTTGTCGAGGAAGGCCGACAGCGCGCGCATCTGCGTCTGCCACGACGTCGACCCCGCCCGCAGCGTCAGCACCCCGTCCTCGAAGCTCTCCACCTGGCAGTTGTTCGCGATTGCCTCCCCGACGATATCCGGCCAGCGCGCCGCCATCGATCCAATCTCCAGCTGTGTGCCCCACCCCCGGGTTTTCACGAGGTGGTCAAACACGATGCCGAGCGGCTTCGGGTCCCGCTTCGAGGGCCGCGAGCCGGAACCAACGTCTTGCCCGGGGATGGGGACCACCACGTCCTCCCCGATTTGCTCGGCCTTCCGCTCAATCCGCGCCACCATCCGCACACGCACCCAGCCCTGGGCCTCGGCCATGAGCCGTGCCCGCTCGAGTGCCTCGAGAGGCAGCTCGTCACCGTACTTTTCCGCCGCCGCGCGCTTGGCCTGCGCGATCCTATCCATCGCTGCCCACGGTATCCGCGCCACCGTCCACGTCACGTCCCACGTCAGCGTCCGTCACGACGCCGCCCGGCGCGCCTTCGCCGCCAGTACGGCCGCCGTCGTCGAGCCGCGTCGCCTTCCCGCGGGTCACCGCAAACCGGATCCCGCCGAGTGGCGGCAGGTCGTCTCCCACGGCGGCGGTGACGAACACCTGCTCGGCGTTGGCGATGATCTGGGCCAGCCGCAGCCGGCGCCGGGAGTCAAGTTCGGCGAAGACGTCGTCGAGGATAAGGATCGGCTCCTCGTGCTCGGCCCAGTCCCCGGACTCGTGCCCGCGCAGCAGGGCCCACGAGCCGAGCCGCAGCGCCAGCGCATACGACCACGACTCCCCGTGCGACGCGAATCCCTTCGCCGGCAACGTGCCGAGTGAAAGCTCAAGTTCGTCACGGTGCGGCCCCACCAGGTTCACCCCACGTTCGATCTCCGCCCCGTGCCACTCGCGCAACGTCTCGCGCAGCTTCGCCTCGACGGCCGCCGCGTCCCGCAGCTCCGTTTCGTGTTTCACGACGCCGTCCGCCAGCTCGGTGCCGTCCTCTCCCGCGAGCTGTGCGGCGGTGGGAAGGGCCCAGTTCCGGCGTTCGTCGAGATTAGCGGCGTAGTCGATGCGGGCGACGTCATTGCCACCCGACACGTCGGCGTAGTAGCTCGCCACGTGCGGGCGCAGGCCAGCGATGATCTCGGCGCGGGCGGCGATGATCTGCGCACCGTAGCGGGCGAGCTGGTCGTCCCACACCTCGAGCGAGGATTCGTCGACCACCCCGCCACGCCGCCGCGTTTTTTGTAGGGCCTTGAGCAGCGCGCCGCGCTGGCGGAGCACCCGCTCGTACTCGGCCTTGACCGAGGCCAAACGTGGACGGAACTGGATCATGAGGTTGTCGAGGAATCGGCGCCGATCCGCGGGATCTCCCTTGACCAGGCTCAAGTCCTCCGGGGCGAACACCACGGTCCGCACGATCCCCAAAAGGTCCGCCGGGCGGGCGTTGCCCCGGTTGATCCGGGCGCGGTTGGCCTTGCCGGTGATAATCTCCACCTCGACCATCGTCTCCGACTCCCCGCGCCGCACCTTAGCGCGCACGACCCCGGCGCCCGCGCCCTGCCGCACGAGCGCGGCGTCGGCAGCCACCCGGTGCGACGAAAACGTGGCCAGGTACCCGATGGCCTCCACCAGGTTCGTCTTGCCCTGGCCGTTCTCACCCACGAAGGTCACCACTCCGGGCTCGAACTCGAGCACGACCTCGCGGTAGGACCGGAAGTCGTTGAGGGCCAGATCGGAGATGTACACCTAGTTTTGGCCGAAAGTCCGAATCGGCATGAGGAGCAGGCGGAAGTCGTCCTCCACGTTGCCATCCTTGTCCTGGGAGGTCACCACCGCCGGCTTGGTGGGGTGGGTGAACGACAGGCGCACGGTCGGCTCGTCAATCACCGCGAAACCTTCCTGCAGGAAGATCGGGTTGAAGGCCATCTTGATGTCCTCGCCCTCGAGCGTGGCGGGCAGGACTTCGGAGACCTGAGCGTTGTCGCCCTGGCCGGCCTCGAGCATGACCTCGCCCTCGGAGAATGACAGGCGCACGGCCGCATTCTTCTCCGTCACCAGACGCGAGCGCTTGATCGCGTCGAGGATCTCCAGGCGGTCGAGCTCGACGTGACCGTTGACCTCGGTGGGGAACAGCGAGCGGACCTGCGGGTATTCGCCATCGATGAGCTGGATCGTGTTCTGGCGGTTGCCGGCCGAGAAGCCGATGAGCGCGCCCATCCCCTCATCCTGGAGCGAGATCTCCACGTCCGACACGGTGCCGAGCGCCTTCGCGACGTCGAGCAGGCGCGAGGCGCGCACGAGGATGCGGGTGGAGTAGTCGGAGTGCACCGGGGCCCACGCCAAATCGCGGATCGCGAGCCGGTAGCGGTCGGTGGCCATGAGGGAAATCTGGTCGCCCTCGATCTCGATGCACACGGAAACGAGCATGGGTAGCGTGTCGTCATTCGAGGCAGCGATGGTCACCTGCGAGACGGCCTTCTCCCACTCCGCGCCATCCACCTTGCCGATCACCGGCGGCATCGCCGGCAGGTCGGCGTAGTCCTCTGCGGCCATGGTCTTGAGAGTAAAGTGCGAGCGGCCGCAGGAAATGTCAAACTTCCCGCCGTCCCTCTCGATTTCGATCGGCTGATTGGGCAGGGAGCGCGAGATCTCGGCGAGCAGCTTGCCGTTGACCAGCACCTCGCCCGGCACCATCACGTTCGCCGTGTTGATAGTAATTTGCGAGGAAATGTCCGAATCGCGTGCGCCCATCGTGACCGTGCCGTCCTCCTCGGCCACGATGTGAATGCCGGCAAGGACGGCGTTGGCCGGCCGGGAGGGGATCGTGCGCGATGCCCAGGTCACGGCGTCAGTAAATTCCTTATGATCGACGCTAAATTTCACCGTCAAACCTACTTTCTATTATCTGGCTCCTACTTTAGCGATCCGACCCCGCGTGCGCCCATTCGTTCGAGCAGTCGGTGGCCAAGGTCGTCATTTCGGAAGTTCATGGGTAGTAGATGTAGTAGCCTTTGTGGATTTCGTGGATAAGTCCATCTTCGCTCGATCCCTCGCGCTTTCATCCCTGTGGATATCTGTGGGATTACCCTGTGCCTATCTTGGCGCCGGTGTGGATGGGACACTTTTGAGTGTCATATGCTCGCAGTTTTCGGCCACTTCTCCACACGTTTCGAGCAGAAACTGGCTCGGTTAATCACACATGATGTGGACAGCGAGCGGCGAGCGCAGCTACCTGTTCTCGGATAGCTGGGCCTGTTCCTTGGCCGCCTGCTTGATGCGCGAGGTCAGCTCGGCGACCTGGTTGTAGATCTCCTGCTTTTCCGCCATGAGGCTCTCGACCTTGCGCAGTGCGTTGAGCACAGTGGTATGGTCGCGGCGGTTGAAGGACTCGGCGATCTTCGGCAACGACAGGTCGGTCATTTCCCGGCACATGTACATCGCGATGTGGCGTGGCTGGGTGAGTGAGCGGGTCCTCGTGGGCGACTTCAGGTCCTCGGCCGTGATCCCAAAATAGGAGGCCACCTGGTTCATGATGAGCGCCGCAGTCACGGTGAACGAGCTCGGGTCGCTCATCATGTCCTTCAGCGCGCTTTCGGCCACGTCGAGCGTGACCGGCATATTGAAAAGTCCGGCAAATGCGGTCACGCGCCGCAGTGAGCCCTCCATCTCGCGCACGTTCGTGGTGATGCGCGAGGCAATGAATTCGAGCACGTCGCGTGGGACCATGAGCTTTTCGGAAGCTGCCTTCTTCTCCAGGATCGCGATTCGGGTCTCGAGGTTCGGCAGGTCGATGTTCGCCACGATTCCTGACGCAAAGCGCGAGATCATGCGCTCCTCGAAGCCGTCGAGCAGCCGGGGCGCCACGTCGGAGGTGATGACGATCTGCTTGTTCGCAGTCGCCAGCGCGTTAAAGGTATTGAAGAACTCCTCGAGCGTGCCCTCCTTGTGGGAGAGGAACTGGATGTCGTCGATGAGCAGGATGTCCACCGATCGGAAGAGGTTCTTAAAATTGTGACCCTCTTTGCGCATCATGGCGTTGATGAACATGTTCGTGAATTCTTCTGAGCTCGTGTACAGCACGCGCGATCCGGGGAAGAGGCTGAGGAAGTAGTTGCCGATCGCGTGAAGGAGGTGGGTTTTGCCCATGCCCGAGTCGGAGTAGAGGAACAGGGGGTTGTAGGTGGAACCCGGCGCCTCCGCGACCGCGAGGGCAGTGGCGTGCGCGAAGCGGTTTGACTCGCCAATCACGAAGTTGTCAAACGTGTAGCGCGGGTTGAGGTTCGCGATCGACTGGTCCTGATTCTTCTCGATCCGCGGCAGCATTGTGCCCAGCCCGGACGGGATGTGATGCACCGGTTCGGCTTCGGCGGGCTTGTCAGCGACGTCGTGCGAGGAGGGTCCGAACAGGTCCGGCGACGACGGGCTGCCAGTTGCATCCTCAAAGTCCGTCACGGGCGGGAAACCGTGCGCCACCTGGAGGTTCGATGATTCTTGTTGGGTTCCCGACGCCGGCATCCCGGTTGCGCCCGGACCTGCGGGATCGGCTGGGGCGTCGTTGTCGACCACATGGAGCTGGCGCTCGGGGGCCTGCCACTGCGGGACGGGCTGGTTCGGTGTGGTTTGCTGTTCGGTGAGCGAGGGGTCTACGGAGATGACCAGGCGCACGGACCGCCCGAGGATGGCCGAGAGCTGGTTTTCCATGATGGTGGACACGTGCTCGGCGATCCAATTTTTCACAAACTCGGAGCCGACGCCGATCATGAAGATGTCGTCCACAGTGGCGAGAGGGTGTGCGAGGCGCACAAAGGCCGCCTGGGAGTCGGAGAGGTCGCCCTGGGCGCGGAGGAGCTCACTGGCCGCTGTCCATGCATCGCGTGCAGGTGAGCCGTCCATCATTTCTCCGATCACTATTTTTTCTGGGACTCTTCATAGTAGAGGATAAAATGTGGAAAGTCAGATTAGTTATCCACAGGCTTGTGCACACGTGTGGATATTACACTGTTGTAATTCACAGGCCCAAATGGCGTGTTCACGCGCGAAAGTTTTAACCTTTAGGGGAAGGAAAAATGTGGATGATATTAATAAATGGAATTACTCCAGTCTGGGCATTCTTGGGGTCTTGAGATATCCATCACCGCCCCGCGCGCGTTCCTTGACCTTTCGGCTAATTCTTCAGTAAATTCGATAAGTCATGTGTGCTTTGCACACGCGCTCCGCATGGAGTGTTTTCGTTATCCGATCTAGTTTAGGTGGTCACCCATGACTACGAAGCGCACTTTCCAGCCGAACAACCGTCGTCGCGCCAAGACCCACGGTTTCCGCAAGCGCATGTCCACTCGCGCCGGACGCGCCGTCCTCGCCGCACGTCGCCGTAAGGGTCGCGCCAAGCTCTCTGCGTAAATGCTCTCTGCAGCGAACCGACTGCGCAGGCCGGAGGACTTCCGCTTCGCCTTCCGCTCGGGGTTACGCAGCGCAAACAGATACGTCGTCGTTCACGTCGTGAAGGGCGAACCGCAAGCCGGCCCTCGGGTCGGCTTCACTGTTAGTAAGAAGGTGGGCAACGCCGTCGTACGAAACAAGGTACGCCGGCGTCTTCGCCATATTATGAGGGACCACCTCGACGTCGGTGCGGAGCTCGTCGTCGTGCGCGCGCTACCCGCCGCGGCGGAGGCGAGCTACGAGGAGCTGACCCGGGCCGTCGTCGTGCAACTCGAACGTGCGGGGGTGACGCGTGGCTAAGGGCGTCTCTCGCGCGCTGCAAGCCGGCATCCGCTGGTACCAGCGCAGCATTTCCGCAGGTCAGCCCAGGCGGTGTCGGTACCAGCCGACATGCTCGGCCTACACTTTCGAATCAATTGAAGTTCACGGCGCGATTAAAGGTACACTTTTAAGTATCTGGCGGTTGCTGCGGTGTAATCAATGGTCGAAGGGCGGGGTGGACTGGGTTCCCGAAAAGGGAAAGTGGCCCACCAAGCCGTTAGGCTACAAAGAACTCATCGCACTGCGCGAACAGCAAGAACACGACCATCAGGCAGATAGCCATGGCGATGGTCACGACGCTTAGGAGCGTATAGGTGGATACCATCCTCTTCCCCCTCATGTGGGTCATTTCCTACATCATGTACGGGATTCACACCGCACTGACCGCGATCGGGATGCAGGCGGGCGCCGGGCCCGCGTGGGTACTGTCGATCGTGGGCCTCACGATCATCATCCGCATCCTCATCATCCCGCTGTTTAATAAGCAGACCAGGGCCTCGCGCGCATCGCAGGAGCTCGCACCCGAGATCCGCAAGATCCAGAAGAAGTACAAGGGGCGTACCGACCAGGTCTCCCAGCAGCGCCAGCAGGAAGAAATGATGGCGCTCTACCGCGACCACGGCACGTCGCCGTTTTCGGCCTGCCTCCCGGCGCTCATCCAGATGCCGATCTTCTTCTCCCTTTTCCGCCTGCTCTACGCGGTTTTGCCGATTTCCACCGTCTCGTACCAGCGCCCGTCGATTGGCCCGATCAACCAGGCCGTGGCCCAGGAGATCGGCGAGTCTACGGTCTTCGGAGCCCCGCTCGTGTCCTCGATCTCGACGGCGAACAGCTTTTCCCTGCCCACGAACGTCATCGTGGTGGCCGTGGTGCTCATCGCCCTCATGATGGCCACCCTGTTCTTCTCGCAGAAGCAGATCATGACGAAGAACCTGCCCGAGGACTCGCAGGACCCGGACAACCCGGCATACAAGATGCAGAAGTACATGCTTTACGGCATGCCGTTGATCTACCTGTTCTCCGGCTCGGTTTTCCAGGTGGGCGTGCTCGTGTACTGGCTGACCGGAAACATTTGGAACATTGGCCAGCAGACTTGGCTTATCACCAAGAACCCCGCGCCCGGCTCGCCGGCCTATAAGGCCCGCCAGGAGCGGCTGCGCGCCAAGCGCATCGCCAAGGGCCTGCCGCCGGAGGAAGAAGAGTCGGCCACCGAAGTGTCGGTGGGTCAGCGCGAACAGCCCCTCGGCAAAAAGCGCTCCAAGAAGGCCGCAGCGAAGGGCGTTGAGCCCGCCGCCGACGTCGTGAACGGCGCCGCCGCCGACATCGCCGAAGAAGAGTATGAGATTCGGGGACTCGACGGACTCACCGACGCCGAGCGCGCCCAGAAGCGCTACGAGCGGCGGATGGCCGAGCGGCAGCGGTCGAAGACCAAGAAGAACAAGAAGCAGCAGGCCAAGCAGCGCCAGCAGAACCAAAAGAAGCGCAATTTTTAGGGGATAAAGATGAGCGAAGATACTTCCAAGCTTGATCAAGAAGGCGACATCGCTGCAGACTACCTCGAGGAGCTGCTCGACATCGCGGACCTCGACGGGGACATCGAGATCGGTGTCGAGGCCGACCGCGCCTCCGTGGCGATCGTGTCTGACGACGGCGGGGACCGCCGGCTCAAGCGCCTCATCGGCCGCAAGGGCGAGGCACTCGATTCGCTACAGGAGCTGACCCGCCTGGCGGTCCAGCAGGAGACCGGCGAGCGTTCGCGCCTCATGCTCGACATCCTTGGCTACCGCGACAGCCACCGCCGCCACATCGCGGAGATCGCACAGCGCGCGGTGGACCGCGTGGAGGAAACCGGAGAGCCCTACTCGATGAAGCCGATGAACCCGTTCGAGCGCAAGGTGGTCCACGACGTCGTGGCCGCCGCCGGGCTTGTGTCTGATTCGTCGGGCGTGGGCCAGGACCGCCACGTGGTCATCACCCTTCCCGATGATGATTACGACGACGACTACTCTGGCGACAGCGCTGAGAGTGCGGAAAGTGCCGACAGCGGGGAGAGCGCGGAGAGCGCCGAGTCCGCGGACGAGTAAGCAACGCTGATGCGGGGGCTGGCTGCGGCTGGCCCCCGTTTCTGTAGGTAGTGGTAGAAGAGGGAGCGTGTAGAGATGTCGGATGCGAGGAAGTCCGGGTGGGAGCCGGCGAGTGCGCGTGTTGACGTGGTGAGAGTGGAGCCCACGCCGGAGGGCGGCGCAGGTCACTTTGGTGTTCGCGAGTGGGAGCGGCTCGTTCGCTTCGGAGAACTGCTCGTGGAGCAGGGTGAGCTGCGCGGCCTCATTGGGCCGCGGGAGCTGGACCGCTTGTGGTCGCGCCACCTGCTGAACTCGACTGCCGTGTCGGAGTTCGTGCCCAACGGGATGAGGATCGCGGACGTAGGGGCGGGAGCCGGATTTCCTGGAATGGTTCTCGCTATCAGTCGCCCTGACCTTGACGTCGACCTCATCGAACCCATGGAACGACGCACCGACTGGCTCCAGTTCATCACCGATGAACTGGCGTTGGAGAACGTGAACGTCATCCGCGCCAGAGCCGAAGATCTACCGAAGACATATGCCGTGGACGTCGTGACCGCCCGCGCAGTCGCCGCCCTCAAGAAGCTACTCCCCTGGACGCTACCACTACTCAAGCCCGGCGGACGGCTTGTCGCACTCAAGGGGCAGCGGGCCGAGATTGAAGTAGCCGAGGCCGAGAAGCAACTCATGAAATACCGGGCACAGTCTGCGCGAACGATGGACGTGGATGTGTGGGGAACTGACGAGGGCACAAGGGTAGTTGAGGTCGTCAAGATGAAGTAGTGAGCGGTTCAGGCTTTGCAGTCGGAGTCTGGCCGTCAGCGCGATGTTTCACGTGAAACAGCAAATTTGTCTGTGACAGCCTTCCCTCCATTCGACTGCAATGCAGGTACTTGAACTTACAGCCATGCTTTTAACCTGAGGCACTACGGGCGGTTATAACGCCGTGCCTCCGCTGGCACTTCACGTCGTGCGCTGTTTCACCGTTTCATGTTTCACGTGAAACACCGCTCTGGAGCTTCTGTCTGCGGAAGTGTCGCCGGGACGTTCGGCAGGGAGTATCATTTTTCCGGTCCTTCGTAGTTACTTCGGGCGCTGCTCGGGACAGGTCCTTCGGTAGCTTCCTTTAGATTTCCGTTTCACGTGAAACGTCATAGTCTTTTGAGGCGGCTTAGTCTGCAATTCCTCGTAACGTGCCGTCGCTCTTCGGTTGTTGAACGCTTCATTTAAAAATTTTCGAATTGAGTAAACTATATCGTTCCCGCCAACGTATAGCACAAGACAGTTGGGAACCGAATAGTGTTTCACGTGAAACGGTTGATAGGCCCTGTGGACATCACAAGTGCTGTAGAGAGGCGCGACTGTTTCACGTGAAACGCGGTCAGTTTGATGGAGAAATTAAGCAGTCAACGTTCGTGCGCGGGGCCGATGTTTCACGTGAAACAACGCTCGAAAGAAGTTCAGAAGCGCGATTGTCGGGGCACTCCGATAGAATGAACTCCTAACAACCCGAGGAGCAGAAGTGGCAGATCCCAGACGTCAAGCCGAGCGTCGCCGCGGCACTGAGCCCGTCAAGCGTACTTTTGAAGAGCAATTCACGGAAGCGGCATCCCCAGTGGGTGCAGAACTCCTCCGTGACAGGAAGACACTGCGAGGACTTCGCGGAAAAAAGCTTCCCAAGCCCGAGCAGACCAGAATCATTGCGGTCGCAAATCAAAAGGGCGGCGTCGGAAAGACGACCACGGCGGTGAACATCGCTGCGGGACTCGCGCTCGGTGGTCTCAAGGTGCTGGTCATTGACGCGGATCCCCAGGGCAACGCCTCGACGGCTCTTGGAACTCCGCACACGCCCGGCACCGAGTCGCTGTATAAAGTCATGATGGGCCAGAAACCTCTCGATGAGGTCACCTACCAATGCCCGGACATCGTCAACCTGCAAGTGGTTCCATCGACGATCGATCTTTCGTCGGTCGAGGTCTCACTCATCATGGAATTCCGACGGGAATACCGCCTCAAGGAAGCGATAGAAGCCGCTAACCCGGACGTCGACTACATCATCATCGACTGCCCGCCCAGCCTCGGGCTCCTCACGCTGAACTCCCTCATCGCCGCTCGCGAGGTGCTGATCCCCATCCAGGCGGAGTACTACGCACTGGAGGGCCTGACCCAGCTGGTCAACACCATCAACATGATCAAGGAATCAGCGAACCCGGAGCTGCACATCTCCTCGATCCTGCTCACTATGTTCGACAAGCGCACCAACCTGTCACAGGACGTCGCTGCCGATGTGCGCGAGCACTTCCCGGAGCAAACCCTCACGGTCGAGATCCCTCGCAACGTGAAGATCTCCGAGGCGCCCAGCTTCGAGCAGACCGTGCTCACGTATGACCCGCGTTCGGCCGGAGGCGTCGCCTACCTCGCCGCCGCCCACGAGATCGCCAACCGGAGGTAAGAATGGCTGACAAGAGAAGAGCACTCGGACGCGGACTCGGCGCGCTGTTCCCCGAGGAACAAAAGGAAACGCGCAGTCGGGCCACGGACGTTTTCTTCAGCTCGCCCATCGCGAAGGAGACGACAAGCGCCGACACTTCGGACAATTCGGACACTGTGGTGTCTGAGGCAGATACGGTGAAGGAATCCGGCGAAACGAAGCCGGCAACTGCCCGGAAGACCACGGCAAAAAAGACAACCGCGAAGAAGGCCGCTTCGGAGGCCAGTTCTTCGGAGGATTCCATGCTGTCCGAAAATGCAGCCAAGGAAGGCGCCGGCCTGGAAATCTCGCTCGACTTGGCGGCAGGTTCGGGAACAGAAACCGCAAGCGAGCCGGGTGTGCCCGCCAAGGGCAAGGGCCGGGCTGGTGGAACCCCCACGGGCATGGGCATGCCTGACCTGGCCACCGCTGCTACTGCTGACACCGCTGATCCCAACGGGCTGCTCCCCGTCCCGGGCGCCACCTTCGGCGACATTCCCGTCGACGCCATCATTCCCAACACCCGCCAGCCGCGCGAAGTCTTCGACGAGGACGATCTCCAAGAGCTCGCAGACTCGATTGCGGAGGTCGGGGTGCTGCAGCCGATAGTCGTGCGCGGGCTCGCGGAGCACCACCCAGACAACCCGGACGCGCAATACGAGCTCATCATGGGCGAACGTCGTTGGCGAGCTTCGCAGCGGGCGGGCAAGGACACCGTCCCCGCGATCGTCCGTCACACCGACGACGCCGACCTCCTGCGCGACGCCCTCCTTGAAAACCTCCACCGGGCAAACCTCAACGCCCTGGAAGAAGCGGCTGCCTACCAGCAGCTCCTCGAGGACTTCCGGTGCACGCAGGAAGAACTCTCCCGGCGAATTGCTCGCTCGCGCCCGCAGATCTCCAACACGCTACGCCTGCTCAAGCTACCCCCGCTCGTCCAGCGTCGGGTGGCGGCCGGCGTTCTCTCGGCGGGACACGCCCGCGCCCTGCTCGGGCTCACGGATCCCGCGGCGATGGAGCGCCTCGCCCAGCGTATCGTAGCGGAGGGCCTCTCCGTTCGGCAGGTCGAGGAAACCGTGGCGATCGGGGAGGACTACGCCCCCGCACGTGCACGGGGTCCCCGCCGCGGCCGTTACGCGGAAGAGCTCAATGAGCTCGCGGGCCGCCTCTCGGACCGGTTCAACACCCGGGTCAAGGTCAACATGGGCTTGACCAAGGGGCGGATCGCCATCGAATTCGCGACGATCGAAGACCTGAACCGGATCCTCGACAACCTCTCTGAGGGTGCCGTGGCAGTCGAGGCAGAGAGCGGTGCGGCGCAACAAGCCTGAGATCTGCCAGCGCAACATGTGCGGCGAACCGGGTGAAACTCATGACTCCCGCGTCGTCGCTGACGGCACTCGCCAGCGTTGCTTGCGTGGCCAGCGCCCGCCCTACTCCTGGGCGGCGTCGGCGGAGTGCGCGGCCGTTGTGAGGATGTCGAGGTAGACGTCGTCGAGCGTGCGTCCCTGGCGGCGCGCCAGCGCGGCCGCGCCCTGCGGGAAGATCGAGGTCTCGCTCATGCCGGGGGTGATGTTGACGTCGAGGAACCAGGCCTGGCCCTCGGCGTCGACCATGACATCCGTGCGCGACAGGTGGCGCAGCCCGAGCGTACGGTGCACGGCCTCGGCCATCTCGCTGACCACGTGCGTCACCTTGTCCTCCTCGTCCGCAATGAGGTACTCCACCCGGCCGGGGTTGTATCGCGCGTCGTAGTCGTAGGGGCCGGACGCCCGGACTTCCACCGGCGGCAGCGCCCGTGGGCCCTCCCCAAGGTCGGCGACGCCGACGCCGAATTCACGCCCCGCGATGTGCTGCTGGATGAGGGCCACATCCCCGTAGGCGAAACAGTCCACCATCGCGCCCGGCAGCGCCGCGCGGTCAGACACGATCGACAGGCCCATCGAGGACCCAGCCTTGGTGGGCTTCACCACCAGGGGGAAATCGAAGCGGTGCTCCACCAGGTTCAAAATGTTGCCCACGCCCACCTCGCGGAACAGGCTCTGCGGAAGCGCGAGCGAATCGGGCACCCGCAGCCCGGCGCGCGCCAGCACCGACGCGGCCACTGACTTGTCCGAGGCCAGCCGGCATCCGAAGGCTTCTGAGCCGACGAACGGGTACCCGGCCAACACCAGCAGGTCCTGCAGCGAGCCGTCCTCGCCGATGGATCCGTGCACGAGCGGCCACACGACGTCGGGCTCGATCGCGTCCAGGCGCTGGAGAAGCTGGGCGTCGACGTCGAGAACCTTGACCTGGATCCCGGAGTTCCGCAGCGAATCGGCCACGCGGCGGCCGGAGTGGAGCGAGATCTCACGTTCGTGGGTGAGGCCACCGGCGAGCACAGCTACTGTCATCGGGCCCATCATTACCTACCTTAGGTTCGAGTTCGGCGTTTCCACGCCGGAGTTGGTGTGACGATTGGGGTTGCCGAACATCTGAACGGTGTCGAGTTCGGCCTCGAGCACGGTGGACAGGCGCCGCACGCCCTCCTTTATCCGCTCCGGGGTGGGGTAGCAGAAGGATAGGCGCATGTGGTCACGCCCCTGCCCGTCCGCGTAAAATGCTGTGCCGGACACGTAGGCCACGAGATTGGTGGTGGCGCGCGGAAGCATCGCCTTGGCGTCGATCCCGTCGGGTACCTTCACCCACGTGTAGAACCCGCCCTCGGGCACGTTCCACGAGCATTGCGGCAGGTACTTCGCCAGCGCGCCCGTCATCGCATCCCGCCGCTCGCGGTACATCGAGCGGTAGGACTTGATCTGCGCCATCCAGTCGTACGTGCGCAGGTATTCGGAGATCGACAGTTGGCCCATCTTCGTGGGCGACAGCACCGCGTTCTCATTCGCCAGCACCAGTCGCTGAATGACGGCGTGCGACGCCAGCGCCCAACCCACGCGATACCCGGGTGCGAAGGTCTTGGAAAACGAGCCGAGATAGATTACCCCGTCGGGGTTGAAGGTCTGCAGCGGGGTCATCGTCACGTCGTCGAAACCGAGCATCCCATACGGGTTGTCCTCGAGGATGAGCACGTGGTGGCGCTTACAGATCTCCACGATCTGCGGGCGGCGCTCCAGCGACATCGACACGCCCGCCGGGTTGTGGAAATTTGGCACGGTGTAGAGGAACTTGACCTCACGGCCCTCGTTCTCTAGCTTGGTCAGCGTCTCCTCGAGCGCCTCCGGGATCAGCCCGTCCTTATCGAGCGGCACGTGCACCACGTTGGCCTGGTAGGCGCGGAACACGCCGAGCGCGCCCACGTAACTGGGTGCCTCGGCCACGATCACGTCGCCCGGGTTGATGAAGATCTGCGTGATGAGGTCCAGCGCCTGCTGCGAGCCGGTGGTCACCACGATGTCGTCGGGGTGGGCGCGAATACCTTCTGGGCGCATGATCTCAACGATCATCTCCCGTAGCTCTTCCTCACCCTGGCCGCCACCGTATTGCAGCACCTGCGTGCCGCGTTCGCGGATGAGCTTGGCAGACATTTCCGCCAGGAAGTCGAGCGGGAGGCCCTCGATGTTCGGCATGCCGCCGGCGAGCGAGACGACCTCCGGGCGGTTCGCCACTGCGAACAGCGAGCGGGTCTCGGACTGGCGCATGCCAAGTGCCCGGTCCGCGTAACGGTCAAACCACGGATCCAGGCGCGTGCCCGATCCCGTGGCGGCTAGTTTGCTCGCGATGCGCTCGTTCATCTCATTCCTCTCCCACGCCGACGCTACCACTTTGCCTCCCACCCGCGCAGAATTGTCCACAGGCTACCCAACGACGCCGGCCCGCCGGCTTGCGCCCAACGGCCCGCTGGCGTCACAAGCGCTTGTTAACCGACGACGCCGGCCATCCGGTCAGCCGGCCAGTGCCTCCAGGTAGGCTTCGGCGTCGAGCGCGGCCTTGCAGCCCATGCCCGCGGCGGTGATCGCCTGCTGGTAGTGGGAGTCGACGACGTCGCCGCACGCGAACACGCCCGGCACGCTCGTTGCGGTGCTGGGCTCGGCCACGGTGATGTAGCCCTTGTCGTCGAGCGCGATCTGGCCCTTGATGAACTCGGTGCGCGGCTCGTGGCCGATCGCCACGAACAGGCCAGTCACGGGTAGCTCGCGGGTCTCGCCCGTCACGGTGTCACGCAGGGTGAGGGAATCAAGCTTGGCTGAGCCGTTAATCGATTCAACCACGGAGTTCCAATGCATCTTCACCTTGTCGTTGGCGAGCAGGCGGTCGGCCATAATCTGCGAGGCGCGCAGTTCGTCGCGGCGGTGAATGACGTGAACCGTGGTGCCGAAGCGCGAGAGGAATTGGGCCTCGGTCACGGCCGAATCGCCGCCGCCGACCACCGCGATCTCCTGGTTACGGAAGAAGAACCCGTCGCACGTGGCGCAGTAGGACACGCCCTTGCCCGACAGCTCCTCCTCGCCGGGCAGGCCCAACTTCTTGTACTCCGAACCGAGCGCGAGGATGACGGTCTTGGCCTGGTAGGTCTCCTCGTCGGTGACGACCTCCTTGACCTCGCCCTCGAGCGTCGTGGACTCCGCGTCCTCGTAGCGCACGTCCGCGCCGAAGCGCTCCGCCTGCTCCTGGAGCTTCTCCATGAGGTCCGGGCCGAGGATGCCCTCGGGCCAGCCGGGGAAGTTCTCCACCTCGGTGGTCTGCATGAGCGCGCCACCAGCGCTGACAGCGCCAGCGATGACGACGGGCTTGAGGCCGGCGCGGGCCGTGTAAATGGCGGCGGTCCATCCGGCGGGGCCGGAGCCGACGATGACGACGTCGTGAATAGTCACTCTTCCTCGTTTCTACTTCACATGAATTTCGGACACGATCATTTGCGGTTCACCCGCGCTGTTGAGGGGCAGCTCGGTCATCCAGATGACGAATGACGTGCCGGCGAGCGGCTCGCTTAGCGTGAACGTGGTGCTGCCATCCGCGGGCCCTTCGGCGAGGACCTTGCCTGCCGAGGGTGCATCCTTAACGGTGTCGCGGATCTGAATATTCCCGCCGGTGTTGCCCACGGTGTCGATCGTGACCTCGGCGACTGTGGCCTCCTGCTCGAGCTCCACATAGAGGCCAATACCGGACATAGTGTACATATCGGGCGAGCCGTACGTCCACGACTCCCACTCCGTCTCCGGGTTGCCATCCACGGCGAGCGGCACGATGCTCGGGTTGTCCAGCGTGGCCGGGTCTGTGCCGCGCAGCAGGCCGGCGTCGGGGCTGACCAGCTCGGCCGCGGCAATGGCGGGCGCCACGGTAGGGGTGGGGCTCGGCTCGGCGGTAGGTTCGGCCGTGGCCGAGGGCTCCTCCGTGGAGGGCACGTTCGTGTCCGGATCGACCAGCGTCACCGGGGCGACCGGCGCCGTCAGCGTCTTCAATCCCAACCAACCAAAGAAAACGATGCCGACCGCGAACAGCGGCAGCACCACCTTCGACACGTCGAACTTTTTCTCCCGCTCGCGCTCGTACTCGGTGAGTGCGGGCTTTGGCGTGGGCTTGGTAGCAGACTTTGCTAAGGGAGCGCCGGCGGGCTTCGGATCGGGTCTCGCGGCGGGCTCAGCCGCGCGCGCCGCCATGGCCGTGCGCGTGATGCGCTCCGGCTCGGTGACCTCACCCTCAAGCACGCTCACACGCTTCGGGCCAGACTTCGCCTCGGGCACGACGCTCTCGGGCTCGCGGTCAACCTGCGACTTGTCGCCCTCGTCAACGACGTCGGCCTCCAGCTCGGCTGCCGACTCTTCCGCTGGCATGACGGCAGTCTGGGCCTCCTCGGGGGAGAAGGCCTCGGTGGCCGGGCCCTCGGGTTCATGGGAAAGGTCGGGCCACGCGATTGGCGAGGAAAGCTTGGCATCCCCGTCCAGGCCGAGCGCGTCGTCGACCACCTGCGCCGCCTCGGCCTTCGTTTCGGCAGGCTGGTGCACGGGTTCGGGCTCTGCAGCCGCAGGCTCCTCGATGTCGGCCGCGGCGCCTTCTGCCCCAGCGTCTTCTGCCTCGTTCTCGATGTCGGCCGCGACTATCTCGATCGTGGCCGGCTCGCCCGCAAGTTCCTCCGCGGGCTCGTCCGCCGTCTCTACGGCGCCCACGCCCTCAGCGCCTACCTCTTCTTCGTGCGCATCAATCGCCTCGGGCTTGAGCGCCGGCCACTGCGGGCGCGTCTTCGGTGCCGTGACGGGCGGAATGCCGTCAGCCGCGGTGGCGGCGTCGTTGGCCTTCCCAAGCAAAGCCGCCACGTCGATCGCGTGCCAGGGCACGAGCGAGCGGGTGAGGTCGGCGGGCGAGGTGGCACCCTGGCCCTCGGACTCGCGCGTGAGCAGGGAGTCGAGCACGGGAGGCAGATCGAGCTGGCGGGCCTCATAGATGGCCGAGTCGTGCTCGGAGGGCTCGGGGAAGTCGTGGCCGAGCAGTAACGACGCGCACAGCACGCTCAGCCCTCGCGCCTCGTCGCGGTCGAGGTCGGCGCGGTCCTTCGACGTGTCAGCCCCGGCCAGCGCGCCGAAAACCCCCAACCCGTCCACGATCACGTCGCCCTCGGGCGTGAGGAAGATGGTCCTGCCCGTGCAATGCAGGTGGCGTACGCCGCGCCGGGCGGCGGTGGCGATCGCGCTCGCGGCCTCGCCAATAATGGAGGCCACCTGCTCGGGTGGCAGCGGCGTGCCGATCAGGTGCTGGGAGACGGGACTGCCCGGCGGGATCTCCGTGATGATCGCCAGGTCCTCCGAATCCACCTGCACGATCGACACGAGGTGCGGGTCCGCCACGAGGGAGGCGCGGTGGGCGGCGTCGATCGTGGGTTGGGCGCGCGGGGAGTCGGGGTCAACGACGATGGCGCGCACGTGCCGCGACAGCACCACGTCGAGCGCCACCCACACACTCGCCTGATCGCTCGGCTGATGCTCGTACGGGTACAGCAGATCGAACCGGTCGGCGATGCGCTGACCAGCCTGCGCGTATGTGTTCACGTCTCACTCCCTCGTCAATCTTTGCCAAAGTCTACCGCGACCGTGTCACGATCGCCTTGATGCCGCCACGAAATCGTCCGGCTGCACGGGCTTGGAACGGCGGCCATCGCGCACTGACTTCACCAGGCCGATAAGGAACACGAGGCCCACGGCCCCGGCGATCACCACGGTGCCCACGTTCTCCCAGTCCGCCCGCACCCGCACGCGCAGCACGTCCTTAGCGCCGACCACCGTGCCGTCCGCGTTCGTCACCGTCACCTCCACGTCCAGGTTGCCCGAGCCGTGAGCCTCCACCGGCACCGAGACCGTGGTGGTCGACGACCCCGGCAGTGTCACCTCCACCGGCGACGGTGCGCGCAGGCGGATGTCCGGCACATCGAGGTGAACGGTTACGGTCACCGGCTGATGGAAGCCGTTCGTCACCTGCACGGGTAGTGCCGAACTTTCCGAGATGAGGTTGATCGTGGAGGTAGTGGAGACGTGGATCGTCTCGAGCTGGGCGGGCGTGGGCGCGATCGTGCGGATGAGGGCTTCGCGCCCGGACGGGTTTCCGCGCCACGACACGGAGGTCAGCTCCTGCGCCGCGGTGGTGGCGGCGGCCACCTTGGCATCGGCGTCGGGGAAGATCGCGGCCACGGCGCTGAAGGCGGCCAGTGCGTGGTCGATCGCGGTGACCTCCCCGCGCGTGAGCGCGCCGGAAGGTTCGGTGTCGGGCTCGGTGAGGACGCGCTCGGTGTCGTCCGGCTCGAGGCCAATGAGAGCTTTGACCGACGACGCCGTCACCCAGCTTGCGTCCAGCACTGCGGCCACAGCCGCGCGGGCGGCGTCGCTCGCCCCCCGGGGCACGGCGAGGACGTAGGGGCGCGGATCGTTGGGGCGCTGGCGGTGGTGGACGGCGGAAAGGGCGACCGCGACCTGGCGGGTGTCGAGCGTGTCGAGGGCGACGTCGTCGCGGCCGATCACCTGCAACTCGCCGGAAAGCACGTCGGAAGCGAGGGAATTGGTGACCAGCAGCGGCTCACCCTGGAAGGTGGTGACGGCCGAGGGGGTGTAGGTGAGCGTGTCGGCGGGCGCGTAGTCGGCGTCGGGGACAAGGACGGTCATGCCCAGGTCGTGGGCGAAGGCGATGTCGTTGGCGGTGGGAGACGAGGCGGGCAGGAACACGGTGTTCGTGGCGAGCTCGCGCGCTTGCTGCTCGCGGTCGAGGGCGGACAGCGCGGAGATGTCCGCGTCATAGGCCGGCAGGGCGAGGAGGGTGGCGCGGTCCGTGCTTACCGGCAGCTCCCGGTCCACGGCCAGCGTGACGCCCGCGATGTCCCAGGCATCCACCTGCTTCGTGACGTCGGGGAGGAGGGCGTCGGTGTCGGAATCGGTGGCGGGGGCGTCAAGGAGCAGGTTGATCGGCTCGGAGCTGATCGCCGAGACGGGCACCACCGCTGTGGCCGGGAACGGGGTGAGCTCGGCGGAGGAGGCCACCACAATCATCGTGCGGTCAAAGCCGACCGGGCCGTCGTCAGTGGACAGCTCGATCTCAATGCCGCGCGGGCCCCACGTGAACTCGCCGGTGGGCCAGGGCAGCTCGGTGTCGGGAAAGCTGAGACGCAGCGTGATGGTCTGGCCGGGGGCGACGCTGCGGGAGATATCGGTGCGGGCGACGTCCCAAGAAGGGGTGACGTCGGCCATCCAGCGATGCACCGAGAACTCGGAGACCGCGGTGGTGGCCTGCGCGCGCAGGTCGGCAGAGGTCAGGGTGAGCGGGGCGGTGCCCGTGTTCGTCACGTCCACCGACACCACCAGGTCCTGGCCCGCCTCCAGGACGGCGGGGGCGTCGGAGATGGTGACGGCGGGCTGCGCGGAGTCGGCTTCGGCGCTCGCGGTCTCGGAGCTGGTGCCCTGGGCGCCGGGCCGGGCGTCCGTCGTCGCGAAGGCGGGCCCGGAGGCAGACAGCGCACCGGGTATACCCACCACGAGCGCGGCGACCAGCGCCGCCACTAGGCGTTTCATTCGCGGCCCCCGTACAGGATCGCGCGGGCCATGCCCACAATGCGGCGTTCGTTGGGGTAGACCAGGCGGGTGGCGACCTTGTCGATGCGCACCCACTCCACGTCCTCAGCCTCCTGGTCCGGGTCGTTATCCACGGTCAGCTCGCCGGAGAGCGCCTCGAGGAGGAAGTGGTGGACGACCTTGTGCACGCGCTTGTCAGTGGAGGAAAACCAGTAGTCGATGGAGGCCAGGTGCATGAGGGCGCGGCCGAAGATACCGGTTTCCTCGCTGACCTCGCGCACGGCCGCCTGCTCGGGCGTCTCGTCGCCCTCGAGGTGGCCCTTCGGCAGGCACCACTCGAGGCGCCCGCCGCGATTACGCCGGGCGATGACGGCAACGTAGGCCTGGCCGCCTTTGACCGAGACGATGACGCCGCCCGCGGACGTCTCGTTGACGACCGGCAGGTTGTGGATACGAACCACTGGTCGTCTGCGGCGCGACCCCCTGGGAGGAGGGGCCGGGAATCTTCTTGACATCTTATTTCTACTGTAGTGATCTAGGTCGAGGAAAGTGCTCACGCACCCGGTTTTCTGGCACTCTTAAGGAGTGACTGAACGCGATACCACTTCCTTGACGACGACGGACGCCGGCACGAACCAGCGCGCCCGGCTTCTCGTGCAGGGACACCGATCCCTGTCCGATCTGCCTGAGGCAATTCTTGAACTAGGATCTATTTTCGCACGTTCCGGGCACGAATTGGCCCTCGTTGGCGGGCCAGTTCGAGATGCCTTCCTGGGCCGCGCTATTCACGACTTTGATTTGACGACGTCGGCGCGTCCCGATGAGACGATGGCCCTGCTCGGCGAGTGGGGCGACAAGGTGTGGGACATCGGCAAGGACTTCGGCACGATCGGCGCGGCGCGCTCCGGGCTGGTCGTGGAGGTCACCACCTACCGCACCGAAACCTACGATCCGGCCTCCCGCAAGCCCGAGGTGGACTACGGCGACACGCTGGAGGGCGACCTCACGCGGCGCGACTTCACGGTCAACGCAATGGCGGTGCGCCTGCCCGAGCTGGCGCTCGTGGACCCGTGCGGCGGCCTGGATGATTTGATCGACGGCGTGCTCGAAACCCCGGCCCCGGCCCGGCAGTCCTTCGACGACGACCCGCTACGCATCATGCGCGCCTGCCGTTTCGCCTCCCAGCTGGACTTCGACGTATCCGAGGAGGTCATGGGCGCGATGGCTGACATGGCCGCCCGCCTGGAGATCGTCTCCGCTGAGCGCGTTCAGGCCGAACTCGAGCGCCTCATGATCGGCGCCAACCCGCGCAAGGGCCTGGAACTCATGGTGGAGACGGGCGTGTGCGACGTCGTGCTCCCCGAATTCTCCGCGCTCCGCGAGACCGTGGACGAGCACGGGCGCCACAAGGACGTCTACGAGCACACCCTCACCGTGCTCGATCGCGCGATCGCGCTTGAGACCGACGACGACGGCCCCGTCCCCGCCCCCGACTTCGTGTTGCGCTTCGCCGCGATCATGCACGACGTCGGCAAACCCGCCACCCGCCGATTCGAGCCCGGCGGCGCGGTGTCCTTCCACGCCCACGACATCGTGGGGGCGAAGATGACCCGCAAGCGCATGAATCACCTGCGCTTCCCCAAGGTGGTGACGAAGGACGTCTCCGCCCTGGTCGCCCTTCACCTGCGCTTCCACGGGTACGGCGAGCAGAAGTGGACGGACGCCGCCGTGCGTCGGTACGTCACCGACGCCGGCCCGCTACTCGAGCGCCTCAACCGGCTCACCCGCGCCGACTGCACTACCCGCAACCGGCGCAAGGCCGCGTGGCTGTCCGCCGGGATGGATGACCTCGAGGCGCGCATCGTTGAGCTGAAGAAGCAAGAGGAGATCGACGCGATCCGCCCCGACCTCGACGGCCAGCAGATCATGGACCTGCTCGGCCTCAAGCCCGGCCGCGAGGTCGGCCAGGCGCGCTCTTACCTCCTGGCCCTGCGCATGGAGGAGGGGCCGCTCGGGCAGGAGGAGGCCACGCGCCGTTTGCTGGCCTGGTGGGCCGAGCGGGGCGAGGAGTAGTGGCTGGCCCGAGCCGAGAGAAAAGCGCGGGCCGGGACGCCGGCGTCGTGGGCGAGGAGCTCGAAGCGCTCGGTGAGGCGCGCGGGAAGCCGGCCGAAGAGCTGGGCGGCGAGAAGCCGGGGATGCTCGAGCAACTGCGCCAGTGCGCGCAATATCCGAAGTACCGCAAGCTGCTGGTGATCCGGATCGTGTCGCAGACCGGCGACGGGGTGTTCCAGGTCGGGCTCGCCACGCTGTTCTTCTTTAATCCGCAAAACGCGACGACAGCGGCCGGGGTGGCCGCGGCCTTCGCGGTGCTACTCCTGCCGTTCACGGTGGTCGGGCCGTTCGCCGGCACGTTGCTGGACCGGTGGAGCCGGCGCCAGGTGTTGTTCGGCGCGAATCTCATCCGGATGGCGCTCGCGGTGGTGTTGGCCGCGCTTATCTTCGCGGCCCCGACGCACTGGCTGGTCTACGTGCTGGCGCTGGTGACATTGGGGGTCAACCGCTTCTTGCTGTCGGGGCTGTCGGCCGGACAGCCGCATACGCTGCCGAAGCACCTGCTGGTGATGGCGAACTCCATCACGCCCACGCTAGGTTCGGTGGCGGCGGCGCTCGGCTCGGGCCTGGGACTGCTGCTCAGCCTCGTTTCGGCCGAGTCGATGCGCAACGCGATGGCGCTCATGATGGCCGCGGTCATCTTCGCAATGGCCGCGATACTCGCGCTGCGGCTCGGCCGCGACGAACTCGGCCCCGAGGCCCGCCCGACCACCACGCTCGGGACGGACCTGGCCGGCGTCGTGCGGCGGATGTGGGACGGGGTCGTGTACCTCACCCGCCGCGGCACGCCCATGTACGGGCTGACCGTCATGGCCACCCACCGCTTCCTCTACGGAGTCAACTTCATCGCGCTGCTCCTCATCTCGCGCAACCTGCTGGCCGATCCGCACGACGCCGGCGCCGGGCTCGCGATGTTCGCTCTGGTGGCGGGGGTGTCGATGGTGGGCAACGGGCTGGCGATCGTGGCAACGCCCACCGTGTATCAGTGGATCTCGCCGGCGGCGTGGATCGTGGTGTGCCTGGGGATCTCGGCAGTGTCGCAGACGCTGCTGGTGGCCACATACAAGATGCCGCTGCTGTACGTGTCGGCGGTGCTGCTGGGGCTAGGCGTGCAGGGGGCCAAGATCGCGGTGGACACGATCGTGCAGGCCGACACCACAGATTCTTTCCGCGGGCGGGCCTTCTCCCTCTACGACATGATGTACAACGCCGCGTTCGTGGGCGCGGCCGGGCTGGCCGCCGTCGCGCTACCGGACACCGGCTGGGAGCCCTCCGTGTTTGCGGTGCTCACCGTGGTCTACATCCTGCTCGCCGGCTGGTACTGGTACATGGTCAGCCGGATCGGCAACGCCCCGCGCGAGGCGTAGGCGGCGGTTGGCCGGGCGGCCTGACACAACTCGTGAACCTGAGGCATACCAGGCCCCTATAGCGATCGGTAGCCGGTATATTCACGACTTCTGCCAGGCGCAGTGCTGGGCACTGGGCGCGAGGGGCGTGAGGGGTGTCGTGATGGGGACCTTCCCCGCGAGTGTCGGAGGAAGGTGAGATGATGAAGTCATGACGAACGAAGACCTTCCCCGCGAGCTCCCCGAGGAGGAGCCGCCGGCGCCGCCGGTGCAGATTGAGGACCGCGAAACGAGCGGCCTCATGATTCTCGTGGTGCTCGCGCTCATGACAGTGCTGGGGATCGGCCTCAACGCCATCTCCTCGGTGTTCACGCCGATCTTCCTGGCGCTCACGCTCGTGCTGGCCGTGCGCCCGATCGGGCAGAAGATGATCAAGCACGGCCTGCCGTCGTGGCTGGCGGCCACCGTGGTCATCACGGTGCTCGCGCTCATCGTGTTCGGGATGCTCGGGGTCACGATCCTGCTGCTCACGCCCGTGCCGCAGACGCTGATGAACTACTCCATCAACTTCGAGAACACGATGGACCAGGCCACTGAACTGCTCACCCGGCTGGGGTTTGAGAACGTGGAGCTGTCAAACTTCTTCGACCAGATCAACTTCAACTCGGTGGTCAGCCTGGCGTGGGAGCTGGTGGACAAAATGTCGTCGGTGGGCGGGCTCATCGCGATCGTGGGAGTCGCTGCGTTCTTCATTACCATCGACACCACGATCACCTCCGGGCGTGTGGCCATCATCAACAAGCGCCACGCCAACATCGGCCGGGCCATGTCCGACTTCGAGCGGCGCGTGCGCTCCTACTGGGTGGTCTCCACCCTGTTCGGCCTGATCGTGGCGGTGATCGACGGCTTCGCCCTCCAGGTGATGGGCGTGCCGCTGGCATGGACATGGGCGTACTGGGCGTTCGTCACCAACTACATTCCCAACATCGGCTTCGTTATCGGCGTCATCCCGCCCATGCTCATGGCGCAACTCGACCAGGGCTGGCAGGCGATGGTGTGGGTGCTCGTGTTGTACTCGATCATCAACGTGGCGATCCAGACCTTCATCCAGCCCAAGTTCACGGGTGACGTGGTGGGGCTTTCGCCCACGGTCACCTTCATCTCGCTGGCGTTGTGGACCGTGGTGGTGGGCATCCTCGGCTCGATCCTTGCGGTGCCGCTCACATTGTTCTTTAAGGCTCTGCTAGTAGACTCCGATCCACGCGCCCGCTGGCTCGATGCCTACCTCATCTCCGAGCAACACATCGTGCGAAAAGACAGGCAGGGAGCGTACGCCGTCCCCACTCCCAAGGAGCGGCGGCGGAAAATGAAACGTTCGCGGCCCACGCGCGCGAAGAACTGAGAGGCAGCGATGGCAGGAAAAGAGAAGAAGGCGAAGGCAAAAGGCCGCGGTTATCCACGCGAGGGCCTGGGGCCGATTCGCCGCTGGATCCCGTCGTGGCGCTTCTTCCTCGGCACGTTCTTCGCTCTGACCGCGCTGGGGATCGGCGCCCTCGCCGGCCTGTACGTCACCACGAACATCCCCGAGGTGGACGACTTCGCGCTCGCGCAGACCACGAAGGTCTACTACTCCGATGGCGCCACGGAGCTCGGATCGTTCTCAGAGCTCAACCGCTCCTCGGTGTCCCTGGCCGACGTGTCGGAGCACCTCCAGCACGCCGTCATCGCCTCGGAGGATTCGTCGTTCTACGAGAACTCGGGCGTGGACCTGCGCGGCATCGCGCGCGCCCTGTGGAACAACATCCAGGGCAAGCCCACCCAGGGCGGGTCCACCCTCACCCAGCAGTACGTGGAGCGCTACTACACAGGCACCACCACCTCGCTGTTCGGCAAGCTCAAGGAAGCGATCCTCGCGCTGAAGATTGACAGTCAGCAGTCGAAGGAAACGATCCTTGAAAACTACCTCAACACCATCTACTTTGGGCGCGGCGCCTACGGCATCGAGGCGGCAGCGCAGGCCTACTTCGGCGTGCCGGCCAAGGACCTGACGCTGTCCCAATCCGCAACGCTCGCCGGCATCATCCCCGCACCCTCGGCGTGGGATCCGGCCGTCAGCCCGGAGCGAGCCGAACAGCGCTTCGAGCGCGTCATCGCCCGCATGGTCTCCGAACGGTGGATCACGCAAGAAGAGGCGGATACGGCGTCGTTCCCGGAAGTGCTCGAACCGAGCAAGGACAACGCGTATGCGGGAACGGACGGGTACCTGCTCGCGGCCGCGCGCAACGAACTGGTGGACAACGGGTTCACGGAGGAAGAACTGGCCACCGGCGGCTACCGGATCGTCACCACGATCGACGCGGCCAAGCAGCAGGCCGCCGTGGAGGCCGTGGCGAACCTGCCACAGGACAAGCCCGATAACTACTACGTGGGCCTCATCTCGGTCGATCCGCGCAACGGGGAGATCTACGCGATGTACGGCGGCAAGGACTACCTGGAGCGCCAGCGCAACTCGGCGCTACAGGACCGGGCGCAGGCCGGGTCCACGTTCAAGGCCTTCGCGGTAGCGGCCGCGATGGACGCCGGCATCTCTCCGCTCGAGCGCTACGATTCGCCGGCCACCTACACGATCGCCAATCCCGGTGGCACCGACCTGACGTTCAACAATGTGGACGGGCGCAGCTACTACAGCGTGCCGCTGACGAACATGACCGCGCAGTCGCTCAACACCGGCTTCATCAAGCTGAATGAGGAGATCGGCCCGAACAAGACGCGGGACATGGCGGTCAAGCTCGGCCTGCCGGAGGACACCCCGGGTCTGGATAACGGGGTGGGCAACGTGCTCGGTTCGGCCTCCCCGCGAGCGGTGGACATGGCCACGGCGTTTAGTACGATCGCCAACGGCGGGGAGAAGACCACCCCGCACATCGTGCGCGAAGTCTTCCAGGGCGAAAACCGGATCTACACGGGCAACACCGTTGGTGAGCGGGCGATCAGCGAGGAGACGGCCCAGCTGTCCACCTACGTCCTCGAAAACACGCTCAAGTACGGTGGCACGGCCGCCAACGCGGCGCTGCCTGGCCGCGAGGCGGCCGGTAAGACGGGCACGTCCACCGGCCCGAAGTCGGCGTGGTTCGCCGCCTACGTCCCGCAGATGGTCACGGTGGTCAACATGTACGCCGTGGGTGAGGACGGCTCAGAGGCCGTGCTCGAACCGTTCGGTGGGGTCTATCAGGTGGCCGGCGGCGATTTCCCCGCCCAGGTGTGGCACGACTACATGGCGACGGCCACCGCGGATATGGACGTGGAGTACTTCCCGAACGTCGACACCCTGATTGGCCAGCTGACACCGAAGCGCACCCCGGCGCCCGCGCCCGAGCCCAGCGAGGAGCCTTCCGAGGAGCCGAGCGAGGAGCCGAGCACCGAGGCCCCCACCACCGAGGCTCCAACCCAGGCCCCCAGCACCCCGGCTCCCACGGAGGCGCCAAGCGAGGAGCCGAGCGCGCCCCCCAGCCCGGAGCCGGAGCCCGATCCGTCGTCAGAACCTGCCGACGGCTAGGGGGCCGGCACCGGGCGCGAAGCGAGACGCCGGGTCTGGGCCGTTGGGCGTGAGGTGCCCGGGCGGCGTCGCGCGCGACCGCCGGGCATCCACATGTGGCGCATTGCGCAGTGGCCTAAGCGCGCGGATGGGCTAGAATTGGTCTTTGTCTGTCTATGACAGAGCATGAACCCTCCTGTCACGGAAGGACCGTGACCGTTGAGACCAAAGGAGGTGGGTAGACATGCGTAGTTACGAGATGATGATCATCCTCGACCCGGAAGTGGACGAGCGCACCCTCCAGCCCACGCTGGACAAGATGCTCGCCGTCGTCCCGGCTGAGGGCGGATCCCTCGACAACGTGGACATCATGGGCAAGCGTCGCCTCGCCTATGACATTAACAAGAAGAGCGAAGGCATCTACGTCGTCGTGTACATGACGGCCGAGCCGGACACCGCCAAGGAACTCGATCGCCAGCTGGGCCTGAACGAAACCGTCATGCGCACCAAGCTGCTCCGTTACGAGCCCAAGGCCGCGGCGGCAGCCGAGTAAGAAGGAGAAGGACATGGCAGGCGAACCGATTATTACCGTCGTCGGGAATCTCACCGCAGATCCGGAACTCAAGTATGTTGGCTCGGGTACGCCAGTCGCTTCCTTCACGGTCGCTTCGACCCCGCGTACCTACAACCGCAACACCAACGAATGGGAAGACGGCGAAGCCCTCTTCATTCGTTGCTCGGTGTGGCGCGAATACGCAGAGAACGTCACCGAATCCCTGTCGAAGGGCATGCGCGTGGTCGTTCAGGGCAGGCTCCAGATCCGCAACTACCAGCGCCAGGACGGCTCGCAAGGCACGTCCGTGGAAATGCAGGTAGATGAGGTCGGCCCGTCGCTGCGCTACGCCACGGCTCAGGTCACCAAGACCAACCGCTCCGGCGGCGGTCAGGGTGGATACAACCAGGGCGGCGGTTACCAGGGCGGCTTGGGCCAGCAACGCGGTCAAGCATCCTACAACGCGCCTCAGGGCGGCTCGGGCCAGGACCCGTGGTCGCAGGCGCCAAGCGGATCGGCATTCGACGACAACCCGCCGTTCTGATCCACCATTGTTAACCGGCCAGCGGGCAGTGCTCGCCGCCGGAATGTTCACAGATAAAGAGGAATTCAATCATGGTCGCAAAGCCTGTTTTGCGTAAGCCCAAGAAGAAGTCAAACCCGCTGAAGGCTGCGAAGATCGAGCACGTCGATTACAAGGACACCGCCACGCTTCGCAAGTTCATCTCCGACCGTGGAAAGATTCGCGCTCGCCGCGTCACCGGTGTTTCCACCCAGGAGCAGCGCCAGATCGCCCGCGCCGTGAAGAACGCTCGCGAGATGGCTCTTCTTCCGTTCTCGAGCTCGAACCGCTGAGGAAGGGGATAAATAAATGAAGGTCATCCTGACTCACGAAGTTGAAAAGCTCGGCCAGCCGGGCGACGTGGTCACCGTCAAGGACGGTTACGGCCGCAACTACCTGATCCCGCGCGGCTACGCCACGGCGTGGACCAAGGGCGCTCAGCGTCAGATCGATCAGATCAACGAGGCCCGCCGCCGCCGCGCCACCGAGGATCTCGAGTCGGCACGCGAGTCGCGCGACGCGCTCGAGACCGCCACCCTGCAGATCGCCAAGACCGCCGGCGCGAACGGCCGCCTCTTCGGCGCCGTCACCACCGCCGACGTGGCCGCTGCTGCCGCTGCCGTCACCGGCAAGCCGGTGGACCGCCGCCAGGTGCACCTGGTGTCGGCCATCAAGTCGGTGGGCGAGTACACAGGTTCGGTGAAGCTGGGCGAGGAGATCGTGGCCAACGTGAAGATCAACGTGGTCGCCGAGTAATCCGATCAGCACGCGGCTGAAGCCGCACAGGGGGCGGGGCGCGGGAGCGCCCC
>NZ_KV793342.1:27313-27784 GCF_001808465.1 Trueperella sp. HMSC08H06 | reverse complement strand
AGCGTTACACCACACTAAGGGACGCAACCCCTTGGCCTACCTGCTCGAGTTGAGCCCCATTTTTGCGTCGTGCCACCACAGATTTTGCATCGAGGATTTCCCATTCCCTAATCCAAACCGATTCAAACCCCGACCTTACCGCGGAATATCAATCAAAAACCGGGATAAAACCAACACGACCTGGCCAACCAAGAACTCAAGTCACAACGAGTCCAACCCCCACCTTTCGGCTTTGTAGCAACGAAAGACAGCCCAAAAACCAACACAACCTGACCTATAAGACCACAACGCCACCCACGTGGGCAAAGCAAAAGGACGCTCACTTTGTATCAAAATGAACTTCCTAATGGTGCTAGTAATCCCTAACGGGATTAAGCACTATTTCGTCGTCCTTACTAATGAAAAAGCCCGAAGGCTTTTTCACCGTTCGGACTCCTCATCGTGGAGCTAAGGGGATTCGAACCCCTGACC
>NZ_KV793342.1:0-27293 GCF_001808465.1 Trueperella sp. HMSC08H06 | reverse complement strand
TGGAGCTAAGGGGATTCGAACCCCTGACCTTCTCATTGCGAACGAGACGCGCTACCAACTGCGCCATAGCCCCTGACCAGATGATAGTAGCACTACTCGGCCGCCCTTCGCCCGTCCGCGACCGTAAAGTAGCTCACTAAAGCCCGTGAGCCGTGGCGAACTCGGCCACCCGCGCGGCGAACGCCGCAGGCGCGTAGGCATACCAGTCTTCGGAGGCTTCCCTGGCTACGTCGCGTTCCCAGCCAGCACCCTGGAGCTCGGTGGCACCCCGGGTCCCCACACTGTCCTTCTCCCCGGCGATCGCCACGCGCGGCACCCGCACCTGCGCCGCCGCCTCGCGCTCATCGAGTCCGACCAGCCCAGCAAGATACGTCCCCATCTGCTCCGACGTCACCGCCGTCGGCCCCTTCCGTCGCATCACCGCGCCCACCTGCAACCGCATCGACTCCCCACGCCGCAACGCCAGCCTCGGCCCTGAAACGAAGACCCCGGCCACCCGGCCCGGGTGCTCGACCGCGTAATGGATCGCGGGAATCGCGCCGAGCCCTTCGGCTACCACGATCACGGGCTCTTCCAGGCCCATCATCGCCAGGTCGCGGTTGATGTGTGCGGCCATGGCGTGGCGGTGGGCGTCGGCGTCGGAACCGACGCGCGCCACGGCGAAGAGGTCGGGTGCCACGACAGCCCACGCGGGCGGCAAGTGGTCAGCGACCGGCCGCCATACCTCGGGCGTGTGGGCGTGGCCGTGAATGAAGGCGACGGCCGTCATGCCCGCCGGCGGTCGAGCAGCGCGTCCAGCGTGGAGCCACCGCCGAGCACGTCGGCACGGAACTCTTCATTGCCAGTCATGGCCGGTGCGAGGTTCGCCGCCTCGAGCGGCCCGTCCCCGATCCGCTCCCCCAGCCGGGTGGGGCGGAAGGGTACGTCGGCCACCGGCGCCTCGGGAGCCTCGTACGGCTTGACCGTGCGCCGCACCGCCTTCAGCGTGTAGGACGGCACGTCGGCGGGGCGCTCCTCACGTTCGACGACGTCGACCAGCGCACTTACGACCTTCGCCGGACGAGCCTTTCGGGCCGGGCGCGCTTCGACGGCGGGCACCTCCGCAGGCGCTTCCACGGCAGGCTCGGCCGCAGCCGCCTCAGCGGCACTCGCCGCGGCCACTTCATCTTCACCAACCTCAGCCTCGGCCGCCTCGACCTCAGCCAAGCCAACTTCAGCCGCTTCCAGCTCCGCCGCCGGTCGAGCTGCCACGTAGTCGCGAACACCCGCGCGCTTGGCCCGGCGCAACACCTTGTTGGCCTTGGCGATGCGCTCCTCGTCGGCGGTGTTGAGCACGGCCCAGGAGGAGACCAGGTAGCCGACACCGAGCAAGTAGAGCCCGCCGACCGCCGTCGCCGCAATGGCAAACCCGGGAGCGAGGGACGTCAGCCCGACCGCCACCCACAGCGCCGCGGCCAGGACCGCGAGCGCGGCGCCAGCCACGAGAGCGCGCTGCTGGTGAGCGCCACGGCGGGCGATGCGGGCGCGAGCACGTGAACGGTCGCGGGCGATGGCCCGCATCTTGGCTGCATCGGGACCACGGGTGCCGCTCGGCCGAGTAGGTGTGCTCATTGTTCGCTCCGTCGTAAAGATCCTGCCGTGATCGCCGCCCTCTTGGCGCAGGGTCCGTTCGGTGATGAGCCTCAGGTCTTCTGAGTAGCGCTCACCGATTGGCGCGTCCGCGAAAACGGCTCTCCTTCGGGTGATCTGGGGTATGACGTATGCCAGGAGGAACAGCGTTCCCATGGCGACAACTGCCCCTTCGATACCCATGGTCCAACGCTATGACGAAAGCGGGAAGGGCGCGGCGAACCGGCGCTGGTGTGTTGCCCGTATCCTTGGATTGGCGCCATCTGTAAGGAATTCAGACATCCTTCACATTGGCCACACCAGTCACGCCCGCCGGGCCCTCTGGCAGGCCTTCGGCGACCCCGGCTACCGCTCCCAGACGACGCACTCGAGCGTGTCACCCACCTGCACCGCCCGCTGCTCCTCCGGCACGATCGCCAAACAGTTCGCGGTGGCAAGCGCGGTCAGGAGCGGCCGGCCCGGGTCGCCAAGCGGCTCCACCCGGTAGCCCTCGTGCGGATTGCCGACGACGCGCGCCCGCACGAACTCTCGCAAGCCCTCCGGCGATTCCCATCCCTTTTCCACGACGGCGCGGATCGAGCGCCGGTTGATCGAGGAGTAGCCGGCCATGTGGCGAAGCGCAGGTCGGATGAAGACCTCGAACGCCGTCATCGCGGCCACGGGCGAGCCAGGTAGGCAGAACACGGTGGTCTCCCCTTCCAGGCGGCCGACCCCGAGCTGGCGGCCCGGCGCCATCGCCACGTTGTCGAAGCGGACCGTGCCGAGAGGGGAAAGCACCTCTTTGAGGGTGTCGCCGCCGCCGTAGGACAGGCCGCCGGTGGTGATGATGATGTCGGCGCGGACCAGCTGGTCTTCGAGCAGTTCGCGCAGCTCGCGCTTGTCGTCGCTCACGCCGCCCACGCGGAAAACCTCGGCGCCGGCATCGCGAATCGCGCTGGAGAGAGCGTGGGAGTTGGCATCGTAGATCTTGCCGCGGGTGGCGGGCATGCCGGGCTCTTGCAGCTCATCGCCGATGGCCATGACCACGACGCGCGGGGCGGGGTGGACCATGACGGTGGAGTGCCCGGCGGAGGCGAGCACCGCGACCTGGCGCGACCCGATACGCACGCCCGCCCGTAGCAGCACCTCACCGGCGGCAAAATCTTCGGACTGGCGGCGAATGTTCTCGCCTTCGCGCGTGCCCGCGAAGAAACGCACCTCGGCCCTGCCCTGGTCCGTGGCCTCGATCGGGATGACGGCGTCCGCCCCCGCAGGCAGCACCGCACCCGAGGAAATGCGCACGGTTGTGCGCTCCACCATCGCCGTGGGATCCACCGTGTCGGCACGGACCTCCTCGAGCATCGGCAAGGTGACCGGGTTGTCGCGGCTGGCGCCATCGACGTCGGCGACCCGCACCGCATACCCGTCCCGCGCCGCCAAATCCGCCTGCGGAACACCGACAAGGGAACGCACGTCCTCGGCGAGAACGCACCCCACGGCGTCGCCAAGCGCCACGGCAAACGGCGGCAGCGGCTGGGCCACCGCGAGGCATTCGGCAAGGTGGTCGGCAACAGACTTCATCGGGCCTCCTCTAGATTAAGACCAGTTTACCCAAGAGCGTAGCTTCGCCGGGCACTTCTTCCTTTCATGGAAGAATGGGGGCATGTCAATCTCCCCGTTGAGCATTCCCGACATCGCCGACGTCGAGGTCGAGGAAGCCAAGCAGGTCCTGCGTGCCGCGGTCCGCGAGCACCGCAAGCAGCGCTCAAAACGCAAGCTCGCCGAGCTGGCCGAGGTCTGGGTTCCCACAGTGATGGACTTCGTGGGCGAGCGTGAGCTTGTCGCGTGCTACGTGTCCACGAACGCCGAACCGTCCACCGCATTCGTCCTCACCGCACTTCACGACGCCGGCAAGCGCGTCCTCCTGCCCAAGCTCGGCCCGGGCCTTTCCCGCGCCTGGGGATACTTCGAGCCCGGTACGGAGCTGGTGAACATGGCGCCCGGGCGGCCGCCGGAACCCGAAGGCGAGGCCTTCGACAACTCGATCCTGGCGGGCGTGGACGCGATGATCCTGCCTGCGCTGGCGCTCTCGCGCAACGGCGCGCGGCTTGGCCAAGGCGGTGGCTGGTATGACCGGGCGCTCAAGCAGACGACCCCGCAGGCGGCCGTGGGCGCGATGATTTTTGCGGACGAGTTGCTTGACGTGTCGATCCCGCAGGACGACATGGACGTGCGGGTGCCATACGCCATCTTCCCCACCGAGATCGTCCCCACTGAGGCCGCGGGCCAGACTTTTCCACAGCATCTCTAACGGGGGTGCCATCCACATTTAGCCGATAACTCGGCGGTTTGCGCGGGGCGACTTGGCACAATCGGGTGCATGAAGATCACGCGCGCACCCTCCTCGTCCCGCACCACACCCATCCGGGCGCTCATGTGGCGCTGGAGGTGGGTGGGCATGGCCCTCTTCGCCGTCCTCGCGATCCAGGCGCTGCTGCCCGAGAAGGAGGAGCCGCCCGCGTTCGCCACCGTGGTGGCCGCCCGGCCGCTCTCCGGCGGGGAGCGCGTTCAAGACGGCGACGTGCGGGTGGTCAGCTTTACCGAGGAACTGCCCGACGTGGCACGAGAGGCTGAGCTGGTGGTCGGCGAGTTCGTGGTGACGCCCGTTGCCGAGGGCGCCCCTGTCTTCACGTCCAACCTGCTCTCCTCCGAATTCCTCGGGCGTGCGCCCGCGGGGACCGTGATCGCCGCGCTGCCCGTCGCCGACGCCGGGGGCCTCGCCATCCTCCAACCCGGCGTGACAGTGAACCTCTACAGCCCGCCCGACGAGTTCACCGACGGCGCCGCCACCCTCCTCGCCCGGGACGTACTCGTGGCCGGCATTGCCCACGAGAAGGGCACCAGCACGTTCCTCGGCACCACCGAGGACACGCGCGTGTTCTACCTGGCCGTCCCGGAAAACGAGATCCACAAAGTGATCGGGGCGTCCACGCGGGCGCCCCTGCACGCCGTGCTCTCCGGGCCCGCTAGCGGTTAGAGCTTGCCAAAATGTGGGGGTACTTCGTTCAGGATTTCCTGGTCGCGGGCACTGAGCCAGGGCGCGGGCTGCTTGGCCTTGCCCTTGGGATCGCGGGGCTTGTGGCTGGCTGGCTTGCGACCGGATGGGTGCTGCTCGCGCGCGGGCTGTTTGGCGTCGCTGGCGTGCAAAACCTCCTCAACCGATGCGAACTCACCTGCCGCGATCCGCTTCGCATCCACCTGCGAGACCATGACGACGCGGCGGGAGCCACGACGCCGCACCGGCTTACCCGCCTGGCTCACCGCGTCGTCCATATCAGTCATTATCGCCGCTTAGGAAGGGGTCCTCATCACCGAGATCTAGATCATCCGTCCGCTCTTCCACGATCTCATAGTCCACCGGGGCGAACAGGGGATCGTCGGGGGCCGTGGCCGGCTTTTCGTGAGCGGTCGGCTCCTCCTCGGTCATCTCCTCCACAGCCGGCTCGTCTACCGGTTCATCGGTCGGCTCGTCTGCCGGCTCATCGGCCGGTTCTTCGGCTACCGATCCAGGTGCCGGTTCGTCGACGCCGTGCTCCGGCTCTTCGCCGACGGTCACCTGGGACTCTGCCAAGGACTCCGGCTCGGCCACCTCCACAATTAGGTCCTGAGCGGGATCTTCGGACTGCTCGGCGGCGAGCTCAACCACAGCCACCTCTTCGGCAACCGGCTCGGCAGCCGTTTCAGCAACCACTTCGGCCGCGGCCTCAGGCGCCACGTATGCGGATGCCTCCACGGCCACGCCAACCAGGCCCGAGCGCCGGGCCACGTTGCGCAGGATCACGTCCACCTGCTCCCCGCGCCGGGTGATGCCTAGCTCGGAACGTAGGTCGTGGACGAAGTCATCCTCGCCGCGGACGAGGCCATCGGAGGCGATCCAGGCGGTCATGTCGTCGAGCTGGTCGTCGGAGTAGGCGGCCAGGCTAAGGCCCGGGACCACCTCGGGGCGAGGTCCGCGCGGCCGCGCCACGCGGACCGGCTCGGCATCAGCGCCCGTTGCCGCCACGGCACCGGCACCGATTGCCGCGCCCAACCCGATGCTCGTCGTCAGTTCGTCGCTGCGCTCGGGGTCGCGGACCGCAGTGCCGTCGTCGTCGACGATCGGGACCTGGACGGGCGCGCCCGGCGTGCCAAAGCTGGCCATGAGCAACGCCTCGATGGCGTCAGCCTGCCCGGCGGGATCGATGAAGAGGGAACTGGAGAAGGTTTGGAACACGGACCAGCCGTGCGCCTGAAGGGTCTCGATCCAGAAGCGGTCGCGGCGGCGCAGGGAGCGCTCGGCCACGTACGCCTCGTCATCGAGCACCACGGCCACGGTGAACCGGCCGTCCTTGCCCACCGCCAACGGGATGCGCGGGCACCCCTCGTAGCCGTAGTCGGCGCGAGTCTGCCAGCCGCGGGCGCCCAAGCGCTGGGCGACGTCGGCGAGGAGCGGGGTGACGGCGTCGTCGAAGGTGGCGCTGACGTCGGCGCCGGCGGAGTTCTCGATCAAGCGAGCGAGCAGCTTGGGGCCGGGCGTGGAGACGCGGCGCGTGTCGATATCACCCGGCCCGAGCGCGGAGATGATCGTCAGGTCGGAGCCAGCGGCGGCGATCGTGTCGATGAGGCCGGCCAGGCCGGCCGGGGTGGCGAGCGCGCCGAAGGTGTGCAGCACGCGCCCGTGCACGGTCTTGCCATAGCCGACCGAGAGGATCACGTGGTCGTAGCGCAGGCCGGCGGCCCGCGTGATGTCGGTGATGACGAAGTCCTTCAGCCGGTGCACGTCGCTCGAATCGGCGGCCACCAGCGCGTCGCGGATGCGGCTCGCGTGTAGCACCGACAGGGCGATCACGGCGAGGGTCTCCCCCGGGCGCGCCACCGCGTGCTCGATGACGGCGTCCACCACCGCCTCGACCTCCACCTGCGTGGACTCCACCGCGCCGTCCCCGGAAATCCCCGGAACACCACGCCCGTCCACGTAGATGAGCCGCGATTCACGGCTCGCACGCACGGACGGGATCGCCGAGAGCTCGTAGCCGATCTCCTTCAGCGCATGGGCCGACAGCGCGTCATGCTCGGCGCGCAACGTGGGCAGGGTGGCCACGGGCAGCACCTCGTCGAAGACCCGCACTGCCTCGGCGTCGGGCCGGCGCAGGTCGCTCACCACCACGGCCTGACGGCCGCGCATCATCGGGGAGATCAGCGGCGCCACCAAGTCGGTGGCCTCCACGAGTACCAGGTCCGCCCACGGCATCGGCGGGATGAACTCGGCCAGCACGTTCGGCGGGACCACCCACACGGGCCGCGCACTCTGCACGAGCCGGGAGTAGGTGGCAATCGCGTCACGCAGGCCGGACAGGCCCTGCTCGGCCAGGATCTCATCCAGGCGGAGCGTGTCCTGGCGGCGCGACTGCATCGCCTCACGCGCGTTATTCACCACCGCGCGTAGCACCGGCCCCCACAGGGTGCGGGTATGGGCGCGGTCGAGCTGGCGGAAACGGTCAAGGAGGCGGGTGAGGTCGCTCGGGCCGAAGCTGGCCACGGCCGGGGTGGTGCGGATCATCTCCTCGAAGACCGCGCTCGTGAAGGCAAGGTCAAGCTCGGCCGCGATCCTCGCTGGTGCCACCTGCCGGTTCGCTATATCCTCGATGAACTCGCCCAATCCACGCTCGCGCAGCGAGGCCAACGTGGCGTTGCGTTCGGGCAGGGTGGCCATGTGTCCGGCGTCGGCAACAAGCGCCGCGAGCCGAGCCTGCAGGGAGTCGAAGTCCATGTCGAGCAGCGACTCGCCGCCAAGGTACGACTGTAACGATTCCAGGTCGCGCTGCACCTCGGAGCGGGTGGCGCGGATCTGAGTGAGGCCGTCGGGGAGGGTGGGCCAGCCGCCCTCCGGGCTGTAGCGGCGCCACACCTCGCGGCGCTGCTGCACCTTGAGCAGCTCCTCGTGCAGAGTGGCCGTGGACTCGCCGGGCCGGACCATGTCGAGCGCCTGCTTGCGGTAGCGCCGCCGGTCGGACATCTTCATGGAGTGCCCGTGCGCCTCGCGCCACTGCTTGGGCGCGGTGGCGATCGCCAGGTTCATCGGCGAGGTCTCGAAGACCACCGGCAAGAACGTGTCGAGGGAGTCGGCGATGCCGTCGAGCACGTCGATCTGCTCGAACCATTCCCCGAGCGTCTTGGGTTGCTTCATCGCGGTTTCGCCCGCCGAGCGCGAGGACTGGCTGATCGCGGCGGGGACCGTGATGTCGTTGAGGCGCCGCACGGCGTCGAGCGCGCTCTGCCCGTCGGCCGCGTTCGAGATGGTCGAGCCCGCCCAAGCCGACCGCGAGATCGCCGGGTCGAACGCGCCAAGCTCGGCTGCCTGGTCGAGGTCGGCTGTGATCGCCTCGATCCCGTCGCGCTTCATCGCGGCCACGGCCGTCTTACCCAGGCGCACGCGCGTCTGCGGCGCGTCCGGCTTCGCCATGAGCCCGGCGAGCTTCTCCAGCAGGCCGTGGATGGACGTGCCCCAGTCCTCGTCCACGCGGTGCAGGTCGCCCACGAACGCCTCGAGCTGACGACGCGCGGAGACCAACTCGCCGCGCAGTTGCAGCGTGTCCTCGGTCGGCAGCTCTGGGGTGGCGAGGCGCAGACCGGTGCGGATCCGCTGCGGGACCTTTTCCACCGCCGAAAAATCAAGCACGAGGTCGCCAAGTCCGAGCCGCTCGAGCTCCGCGATCAGCTGGCGCCCCGAAGACAGCCGCGAGGGCACAACCACCACGGATCTCTTCGACGCCGCCGCATCCGCACAGATCGATGCCACGGTCTGGACTCGCTGCGAACCCGGCGGGCAATCCACCACGATCGACCGCCCCGAGGCCACCGCCTCCACCACGTTCAGCTCGGCCACGTCCAGGTCGCCCGCCCCGCGCTCGACCTCCGGCGCGCGATCCTCCTCGCCACCCGGGGGCAGTGGCGCCGCCGACAACCGGCGTGTCTCCTCATCCCCCGCCAGCGCCATCATGATCCCCGACGTCCGGATGTACGGCTCCATCGCCTCCAGATCGGCCAGCATGGTCCGCTCTGGGCGCTCGAAGCACCCGAGCAGCATCTCGTTTTCAAAGTCGAATCCGGGCAGGAAGTTCCGCCCATAGGCCGCGACCAGCTCGAGCACCTGCTCCAAGTCCATCGACGCCGCCGCGCCGGTCAGCTCCGCCAACTGCTCGGCCGTGGCCCCGTTCTCGCGCAGCGCCCGCAGATAGGCCGGGTTGATCATCGTGTGATTGAGCTGGCGGACGGCCGCGTCGCCTTCCTCGAACTCGATCGCCACGCTCCGGTACAGTGCCGGCTCCTTCACGACGACGGCCTGGCGCGGCTCCCTCTCCACCGCGCGCTCCTCGCCGGCGGGCTCGGCCGCCTGCACGCCTGCCTGTTCGTCAGAGCTGGCCCGGTGTGCGTCTGCCGGATCCTCGGCACGGGCGTCACCGGGGGTGTCGGCGTGAGCGGCACCATCGGCGTCGTCGGCCCTCCCGCCGAAGGTGGCGGAGGATTCCCCGTCGGTGTCCACAGACACGAGCGAGCCGTCGTTGTCGATGATGAACTCGCCCGTGAGCTCGGCAAATTCAACGTTCGTGGGGGCCGCGGGCGCCTCAGACTTCGGCACCGACGGCAGCTCGGACCACGTCAGCCGCCCCACCGACAGCGAGACCGGCGCGTGGCCATACATCTCCGAGATGCGGCGCGTGGTGGCTTGGAGCCGGCGCAGGTTGGCAAGCGCCTCGCGCTGGGCCACGTTCTCACGGATGAGCGACGTGATCCGCACCGCCGAGCCGGACGCGAAGGCCACCGCCCCGGTCGGGTGCGGGTGGGTCAAGTCAATGACACCGTTGGCCTCATCCGACGTGACCTCGTCCGCCTGCTGGGCGCGCGCTGCCAGCTCGGCATGCCAGGCGCGGTAGGCAGCGTCGAGGAGCTCCTCGCGGGAGCGGGTGGGCTCCGGCGCGGGGATCGCCGCTTCGGGCGCGGACTCCTCGAGGTCGGGGGCCTGCTCGGCCTGCTGAGCCTGCTCGGCAGGCGCCTGCGCCACCGCGGGCTCGTCGGCCTTCGGCTGGGACTTCTTACGCTTAAAGAAAGGACTCACTCTCTTACCGTACAGAGGACTGCGCCACTTCTGACAGACGCGCGCCGCAACCGCCCCGAGCCCCGCCACACGCAGATCGCGCGGACAACTGGTGAATCTGAGCCCGCAAAGGCCCAGTTACGCGACGAAAGCTTCCAGACCCACCAGTTAGCCACGCCACCTGCCGGCACAGTGCGCTACGGGCAAGAAAAGTGCCCTCGATAGGAATCGAACCTACGACACCGGCTTTAGGAGAGCCGTGCTCTATCCACTGAGCTACGAGGGCATGCCCTGCAAGACTACCCGAAAGGAGCCAAGGGCAAAAACGGCGCTGGCCGGCAACCCAGCCATAGGCTGGCACTTAGTGCTTGCCGGCCGGACTAGCCCTTGATGCCCGGCTCGTCGTCGTCGACCAGCTGGACCGGGCCCGGCCCGTGATCGTCGCCCTTGCGCACACGCCTGGGCACCACCATCGTGGGGCAGGCGGAGTAACCGAGCAGGGTCTGGGAGGTCGAGCCGAGGAGGAGGCCGGTGAAGCCACCGCGCCCGCGCGTGCCGAGCACCACCAGGTCCGACTCCTCGGACATCTGGGCCAGGATGTGGGCCGGGCTGCCCTCGACCGCCGTGATCTCGACGTCGATCTTGCGGCCCTCGTCCACCTCGGCCAGTTGCGCGGCCACGGCGGACTCCATCTCGTGCAGGTGCTCGTCGCGGAACGTGTAAGCCGGAACCCAGCCCACCGCAGACGGGTTCACCGCCACCAGCACGGTCAGCTTGGCGTTCCACCGATCCGCCTCCCACACCGCTCGCTGCAGCGCCATCTTCGCGTGCTCCGAGCCGTCCACGCCACACACCACCCGCTCGATCGGGACGTGCGACGACGGCGAATCCGTGGGCACCACCACCGTAGGGCAGTACGCGTTGGCCGGCACGGCGGAGGATACGGTGCGCAAGAGGCGGTCGGCGAGCCGGCCCGTGTGCTGGGTGCGCCCGCCCACCACCACGAGTGCCACGCGCTTCGAAATCTCCACGAGCACCTCGGTGGGATCACCGAACTCGAGCGCGGACGTCACCTCCACGCCTTGACCCTCCACCGTGACCACCGCCTCGTCCACAATCTTGCGCGCCGAGTCATACAAGTGATTTACGTTGCCCTGGGCGACCTGGAATTCCGGCGACATGTACTGGGACGGCAACTCGTACCCACACACGATGTGCAGCCGCGCCTCGCGGGCTCGGGCCTGGGCGAGCGCCCACTCGAGCGCGGAATTACCCGCCTCGGATCCATCTATACCAACGACAACAATGTTTTCGTGCGCCATTGCATCCTCCTTAGTTGCCTCTATTGTCTCAAAGTCGAGGTCACAGCGGTAGGAAATAGGCGATGTCGACGCCGGCGCCCCGCACCACCAACGCACACGAAAAAGGGCCCTTTCGGGCCCTTCATCGAAAAGCTTGTGTTAGAACACGCGGATCACGGTGGGGATGCCGATGGAGGCGTCCGAGCCGGTGGTGGTGCCCATCGACTCGTTCCAGGCGCCGACGTTCATGCCGTTGCCGAGCGAGATGGCCACGTGGCCGGGCCAGTAGAGGATGTCGCCTGCGCGGGCCTCCGAGTAGGGGACCTGGTAGCCGACCGAAAGAACGGAGGTGGTGTAGCCGCCGATGTGCACGCCGTGCTGGGCGTAGACGTAGCGGACGAAGCCGATGCAATCCCAGCCGGCGGGGGTGGTGCCACCCCAGCGGTAGGGGGCGCCCTGGTAAGCGAGGGCGGTGGCGGCAACGGAGCTCGCGGAGCCCGAGTATGCCTGCTGGACCGGCTCGGCCCCAACAGCCGGCGTGGCCTGAGCGGTGTCGGAGGTGGTGCGAGCCTCGGCGGTGGCGGTCTGGGCAGTCGCCTCGACAGGGGCCGCGGCAACCGGGGCGCCCTCGGCCTCAACGGTGACGGTCTCCATCTCCCATTCGCCCACCGACACCGTGCCCAGATCAACCGTGGCAACCGGGTTGGTGGTGGTAGCCGAGGTGGCCAGCTCGATCGAGGCTTTCGACGCCTGGGCGGCGGAAGCGTTGCCATCAGCCAGAGCCATCGGCGAACCGATACCCATGAGGACCCCTGCCGTGGAAGCCGTTGCAACCGCAGTCACGGTCGACTTCGAGAAGGTCGAGCGGGGCGCGATCATGTCGTGGCGACTCGCCATAGTTTTTTCTCCGTTGTGCTAAGAACTCCGCGCCAGTGCGGCGCGCTACGAGATCAGCATAACGGGACAATAACGATTTGTCACGATTTGATAACGATGTGATACGTCACTTGGCTTCTCGAACGAAAACTCCGCGCGCCACATCGGCCGAAAGCCGCACGGAATCGCCGTTTTGCACGACGATCGCGCTGTCGGAGTCGATAACATCCACCGTGATCTTCACCCCGGGCACGAGCCCCTCATCGGAGAACATCGACAGGATGTCGAGGTCAAGTTGGACCGATTCGGCCAGCCGCTCGATGACGTACTCCCCGCCCGGCTCGACCTCCATGACGGACTTGAGCCCGGCCTCGCGCACGTTGTGAATCGCCGACTCGCCAGCCGCCGGGATCGGGTTACCGAATGGGTCAGCCTCCGGGTGGCCGAGCAGGGCGTCGATCCGTTCGGCGACGTCGTCGGACACCACGTGCTCCCACCGGCACGCCTCGTCGTGAAGGTGGGGCCAGTCAAGCTTGATAACGTCCTGCAGCAGCCGCTCCACGAGCCGGTGGCGGCGCATCACGCGGATCGCGTAGTGGCGCCCCTCCTCCGTGAAGTCGATTTCGCGCCCGCGCCCCATCGACACCAGACCCGAGCGCTCCATCCGGCTCACGGTTTCGGACACGGTGGGCCCGGACTGGCCGAGCCGCTCCACGATGCGCGCGCGCAACGCCGGGATGTCCTCTTCGTTCAGCTCGAAGATGGTCTTCAGATACATCTCGGTGGTATCGATCAGCTGGCTCACGGCTCCCCCTCACTGGCTCTCCCCGCCATCTTAGCCGCTGGAACCCCCGCGCGCTCAGCACTCGAAATCTTGCCCGCCGCCTGCGCCCAAGTGAGATGATCGGACCATGAGTTTACTTCTTCCCGACGACGGCCGCTTCGGTTCCGGCCCCTCCAAGGTCCGCCCCGCCCAGATCGCGGCGATCGCTGACTCCGGCCTGATGGGCACCTCCCATCGTAAGCCGGCCGTTCGTGGGGCGGTGCGCTCGATCCAGGAGGGCCTATCCGATTTGTTCGGCCTGCCGGAGGGCTACGAGGCGATCCTGGGCAACGGCGGCGCGTCCGCCCTGTGGGACGCGATCTCCTTCTGCCTGGTGGAGGACCGGGCACAGGCCGCCGTCATCGGCGAGTTTTCCGGCAAGGCCGCCCGTGCGGTCGAGCGCGCCCCGTTCCTCGGCGAGCCCGAGGTGCTGCGCGTGGAGCCGGGGCAGATGGTCGAGTGCCGTCCCGCCGATGTCGACACCTATCTATACGCCCACAACGAGACCTCCACGGGTGCCACGACGCCGCTACGCCGGGTCGCGCCCGGATCGGGGGCCCTGACCGTGGTGGACGGCACGTCCATCGCCGGCGGGCTGAAGATCGACCCCGCCGACGCCGACTTCTACTACTTCTCCCCGCAAAAGTGCTTCGGCGCCGACGGCGGCCTGTGGCTGACGTTCGCCTCCCCGGCCGCGCTCGAGCGGATTGAGCGCCTCACCGCCGAGCGCTGGGTGCCCGACTTCCTGAACCTCCAGCTCGCGGTCAACAACTCGCGCAAGGCCCAGACCCTCAACACCCCGGCGATCGCCACGCTCCTCATGCTCCAGGCGCAGGTGGAGTGGATGGTCGAGACCGGCGGGCTGTCCACCATGCAGGCGCGCTCGCGGGACAATTCCTCGGCCGTCTACGAGTGGGCCGAGGCCCGCCCGTTCGCCACACCCTTCATCGCGCCCGAGTACCGCTCGCCGGTGGTGTGCACGATCGACTTCGAGGGCGTTGACGCCGCGGGCATTGCGGCCCAGCTGCGCGAGCTCGGCGTCGTCGACGTCGAACCGTACCGTTCACTTGGGCGCAACCAGCTGCGCATCGCCACGTTCCCCGCGATCGACGTCGAGGATGTGACGCGGCTGCTCGGCGTCATCGACGAGCTGGTCGGCTAGCTCCCCACCCGTACACGACGTCGGGGATAGGAAAGGGCCCGGGCATTCGCCCGGGCCCAACGATTAGCCAGCCTTAGGCCAGGCCAAGCGCCTTGTTGATCGGATCAAGCAGGAAGTAGATGACGAACGTGCCCGCCGTAGCGTACATGAGCGGGTGCACGTCGCGGGCCTTGCCGGCCACCGCCTGCATAATGACGTAGACGATGAAGCCCACGCCGATGCCCACCGTGATCGAGTATCCGAACGGCATGAAGATGATGGTGACAAAGGCGGGGATGGCGACCTTGAGGTCGGTCCACTCGATCTCCGTAACCTGCTGCATCATGAGGAAGCCCACCGCCACGAGCGCGGGCGCCGCGGCCTCGGAGGGCACCATCGCGAACAGGGGAGCGAGGAAGGTGGCCAGCAGGAAGAAGATGCCTGTGAAGATGGTCGACAGGCCGGTGCGGGCGCCGTCGGCAACGCCAGTGGCAGATTCGACGAAGGACGTGTTGGAGGACACGCCGCCCATGCCGCCGGCGATCGCGCCGAGGGAATCGACAAGCAGGATGGACTGCGTGTGCGGCGGGTTGCCGTCCTCATCGAGCAGGTCGCCCTCGGAGGCGACGGCGACCATGGTGCCCATGGTGTCGAAGAAGTCGGCGAGCATGACCGAGAAGGCGAGCACGATGACTGCAAGCACGCCGATCTTCTGGAACGGGCCGGTGATGGAGAACTGGCCGAGCGTGGAGAAGCTCGGCACCTGGACAAGCGAGCCCTCGACCGCGGGGATGGTCAGGCCCCAACCGCCGACGTTCTCGGCGCCCTTGGGGCCCAGGTGGCCAACGGCCTCGACGATGATGGCGAGCACGGTGCCGGTGACGATGCCCCACAGGATCGCGCCCTGCACGCGGCGCACCATCAGCGCGAGCGTGACCACCAGGCCCACAAGAAACACGACGAGCGGCCACGTGGAAATCGAGCCGTTGACGCCGAAAGCGAGCGGGGTGGCGCCCGTACCCACGATGCCGGAGTTGATGAGGCCGATGAGCGTGATGAACAGGCCAATGCCCACCGAGATCGCGGTGCGCAGCACATTCGGCACGGCGCGGAAGATCGCCTCGCGCAGGCCGGTCAGCACCAGCAGCACGATGACGATGCCTTCGATGACGATGATGCCCATGCCGTCGGCCCAGGTCATGCCCGGGAGCTGGACGATCGTGTAGGCCACGATCGAGTTCAGGCCCAACCCGGCCGCGAGCGCCAGCGGGAAGTTCGCCACGGCGCCCATAAGGATCGACATGAGGCCCGCGACGATGGCGGTGCCCGCCGCGATCGCGGGGAGGTTCGGCTCGCTGCCGCCGCCGAGGAACTGGCCGGTCGAATCCGGGCCCGACAGGATGATCGGGTTCAGCACGAGGATGTAGGCCATCGCGAAGAAGGTCACGAGGCCACCGCGCAGCTCCTGGCGCACGGACGATCCGCGCTCGGAGAGGCGGAAGTAAGAATCAAGAATGGATGGTGTGTTCTGCTTATTCGCAGTGGTCTTCGTAGTGCTCACCTACGTGAGTTTTACACCGCGAAACAGGTGTAGCAACTTCCGTCTCACACTCTGAAAGACTCGCGGCGACGCGTTGGTCACATTGTGAAACAGGCAACTGCCGAGGTCGCGGCTTCACGGCGCCGCCCTCCCAATTCCCGCCCGGTACCGGGTGTGCCCGTCACAAGTCGTGAATCTGAGGCCGGCCAGGTGGCTATAGCAATCGCCAGCCGATATATTCACGAGTTCCGTCGGCCAGACCGCCCGACCAGGGTACCCGGCCGCCTTACGGGACCTCCGCGAGGACGAGCCGGCCGGCACCGCGCGCCTGGAGGATGCCATCGTCAGCGCGGACGAACGCGGCCTGGCCTGTGTTCATGAGGCAGTACTGCCCGGAGGCGGTGCGGATCTCGGCGGCGCCCGCCACACACAGGAGGATGCGCGGGCCGGCACCGCGCAGCTTGACGCGCCGGGTGGCATCTCGAAGGTTGACGATGGAAAGCTCGAAGTCGTCGACGGGGGCATAGTACGTGGACTGCACGGGCGAGATCCGCTCGGGCGCGATGCGGATGGGCGGGGCGGCCACGGTCTCCATGACGTCGAGTAGCTCGGGCACGTCCACATACTTTGAGGTCAGCCCGGCGCGCAGCACGTTGTCGGAGTTCGCCATGATCTCCAGCCCGAAGCCGGAAAGGTAGGCGTGGACCGTGCCGGCGGGGGTGAACATCGCCTCGCCCGGGTTGAGCGTGACGGGGTTGAGGAGGAGGGAGGCGACCACGCCGGGGTCGCCGGGGAAGAAACTGGCCAGGCGGCCCACGATCGCGTCCGCGCGCGGGGAGGGCGAGTCCTCGGCGGGGCGCGTGCGGCAGGCCTCGACCACCTCCGCCACGGCGTCCGCGCTCGGGCGCGAAGCGGACAGAAGACAGGAGAAGGCCTCGCGCACCCCGCCCGCGTTGGGCTCGCAGCGAATGAGGTCGGCCAGGCGGTCGGTCAGCTCGGTGCCGAGCCCTTCGAGCACGCCGATAATCCGGCGCGGGGAGCGGAAGCCGACCAGGGCCTCGAAGCGTGTGAAGGCGTAGACCAGCTCGGGCTTGTGGAGGGCGTCCTTGTAGGAGCGGTTCGGGGCGTCGAGCGCGATCCCCCGCTCCGACTCGCGCACAAACCCCCGGGCCGCCTGCTCCATCGACGGGTGCACTTGCAAGGACAGGGGCTGGGCCGGCGCGATGAGCTTGAGCAAGAAGGGCAGCTCGCCCTGGTGGCGGCGCATGACGTCCCGGCCGAGCACGCCCTCCGGGTCGCGGGCGATGTAGTCGCGCAGGTCGGCGGCGGGACCGGCTGGGCTGACGACGTCGGCTGGACTAACGACGTCGGCCGGGCAAGCGACATCGGCCCCGGCCTCACCGGCACCACCAGCGCTAGCCGCCGGGCCGGCGTCGTCAACACGCACATCCTCCGCCGCGAGCGCGACCGCGTGCGGCCCCACCCCGCACCGGGCGGGGGCGCCGGCGTGCGCGCCGAGCCAGAGCTCGGCAACGGGCGTGTCGGCGGCGGGCAGGCCGAAGAACTCGGGGATCACATCGCGCGCGCCCCAGGTATAATCGCGCACGCGACCCTGAATGATGTGCATGGAGAGCTACTCGTTCGCGGTGATATCCAGATCGTGGTCGTCGAGCACGGGGTCGGTGGGGTCCCACATCTTATCGGGCTTGGGCGTATCGGTTTCCGAGTGTGCGCCGCAGCCGTGGTCGAGCGAGACCACTCGGCCGTCGTAGGCGCTCCACTCATTCGCGCACACGCCGAACAGTTGGCGGGCCGAGCCACCCATGTGGAGCAGGTAGCCGCAGGTGGAGCAGGTAGCCTTGGCGGTGCGGGTGGCCTGGTTGTGGGGGCCGCCGTCGCCGTCGTACCAGCGCTTGAACGCCTCCTGGCGGCCCTGATCGGACAGGACGCGCGCCCGGCCGAGCCCCAGTTCAAACTCGGCGAGCTCGTCCCCGTCCACGCCCGCGGCCTCGAAGCTCTCATCCAGCAGGGGGTCGTTGGAGGTGAGGTTGGAGTCGTCGGGGTTGTAGGGCAGACGGTCGGTGCCGCTGACGTCGGAGGGCCGGAGCCGGTCTGCCCACGGCACCCACTCAGGGGCGAGCAGAGCGTCTGGGCCGGGCAGTAGCGAGACCTCGTCCACCGTGCCGCGCCGGGCCCGCGGCACGCGCGAGAGCGTGACGGTCCAGAACCAGCCCTTGTAGCCGGGCAGCTGGCAGGTGAAGGCGTGCGTCACCACGCGCTCTCCCTCCTGCACCACGCCGGCGTGCTCGCCAACGTTGGACGCGTGCGTGACGTCGAGCAGGGCTTCGCGCGCCTGGTCGACGGCGCGCGCGAGCGTCTTTTCACGAGTGACGTTGTGGGTTGGGTTAATACGATTAGACATCAAAATCCTCAGCGAGGGCCCGCAGCGCCTGAGCAATCCGCGCGCCGCCCTCCGGATAGCGCCCGCGGCGGAGCGAGGTGGAAGCATGGTCAAGAATCTTAATGAGGTCCTCGATGAGCGGAACCATGTCTTCAGCCGAGCGGCGGTTCGCGGCCGCCAGCGACTTCTGCTTCTCGATCACCGTGACCTGCAGCGCGGCCGGCCCCCGGCGCGTATCGCCGATGCCATATTCAACGCGCGTTCCAGCACGCAGGCGCACTCCCAGCGGCACCGAAGTTTCGGGCAGGTAGACCTCCTGCCCGTCGTCGCCGGCAATGAAACCAAAGCCCTTCTTCTCGTCGAAGAACTTCACCTTTCCCTTAGGCACCTAGCGTTCCCTTTCATCAATGTTGTTACGTCCACCTATTATGACACTTTCGCCGCGGCTTTTTCCTGTGCCTCTTTTTCTTCACGACGCCGCCACCCCGGCCTGTCCGCTCTGAGGCGATATCGGCGCCCGGCCCGGCATCTACTCGCGCGGGGCTTGCCGGAATTGGTAGGTTAGTGTTGCGCGACACACGCGCAGGTTCAGGGAGGTCCCATGAGAAAGTCGCACGTCCTGGCGTCAACGGTGATGGCACTTGGAATCGTGCTTGTGCCCGCGGCGGCGTTCGCTGAACCGCCCCAGGACTTGGATGCGCGTTTTACCGACCTGGCGGGCGTGGTCGACGACGACGCGGCGGCGGCCGCAGAGGTCGAGAAGGTGCCGGGCCAGGACCTGTGGGTGGTGACGGTCAAGAACCTCGACGGGATGGACGCCCAGGAGTGGGCCGAGCAGACGCACGCGGTGTCGGGGATGGATAAGTACGACGGCGTGGTGGTCATCTCGGTGGACACGCGCGAGGTGGGCTGGCATTCGACCAGCTCGGGCGACGTGTCCGAGGCCGTGCTGAACGAGTCGCTGAGCCCGTACGTCATGGATCTTTTCGGCGACGGCGACTGGGACGCCGGCGTCACCACCCTCGCCAAGAACGTGGCGTCGGTGGCGCGTGGCGGGGAGCTCGTGGACGATTCGGGCGGGTTCCCGTGGCCGCTGGTGGGGATCGGCACGGTGGCGGTGGGCGCGGGTGGCGCGATCGCCGTCGCCAATCGCCGTAAGACGAAGGCCTCCGTGGCGGACGCGGACAAGCAGGTCCAGGAGGCATCGGCGGCCCTGCTCGAGGTCGACGACGACGTGCGTGCGGCCAGCGCTGAACTCGAGTTCGCCCGCGCCGAGTTCGGGCTCGAGGCGACCCAAAGCTTCCAGCTAACGATCGACAAGGCGCGCGAGGCGACGTCGGCGGCCTTCCAGATCCATTCCCAGCTTCACGACGCCGATCCGGAGACCCCGCAGCAGAAGCTGGACCTGAGCGCGAAGATTACGCAGCTGGTGCGGTCGGCGCAGGAGGCGCTCGAGCACCACACGAAGGAATTCTCCGAGCTGCGCAACCTCGCCGCGCATGCCGATGCGAAGGTGGCCGAGTTCCGCACGCGCGTAGCGGAGATTAACCAGCGCCTGGAGCTGGGCAAGCGCACGGTGGACAACCTTGAGGTGAACTACCCGGCGTCGGCGCTTGCCACGCTGCGCACCTATCCCGCGCAGGTGGCGCACCTGCTTGAGGCCACGGGCACGTCGCTCGATTCGGCCGACTCCGAGGTGGCCGCGGGCGATCGCAACGGGGCGGTGCCGTACGTGCGCATGGCAGAGGCCACGCTCGCCCAGGCCTCCCAGCTCACGGACGCCCTCCTCAACGCCCCGCAGCAGCTGGAGGCTGCGAGCGCGGAGATGCGCGAGCGCGTGGCCTCGCTGTCCTCCGATATTGCCGACGCCCGCCGGCTGGCCCCCACCGATCCCACGGTGGCGCCGCTACTGGCCACGGCCCAGGAGGCGGTGCAGCGGGCATCGGGGGCGAACGCGGACCCGTTCCGCAGCGTCGAGGAACTGCACGAGACCGAGACGAAGATCGACCTGGCCCTCGAGCCCTTCCGCGCGGCGGAGGAAAACCGCAAGAAGCTCGAGGCCAACGCCAACCAGGCCCTCGCCTACGCGCGCCGCGCGATCGACGACGCCGAAGCCACGGTCACGCGCTACCGGGCCTCGGCCCGCAGCGGGGCCCGTGAGCAGCTGGCCCAAGCCCAGGATTCCTACCAGCAGGCGGCAAGCGGCGAGGATCCGCAAGAGCGCCTGCAGCTGGCTGAGTCCGCCCGCGTGGCGGCCAACCGCGCCAAGCAGGCCGCCCTGTCGGACGTGGAGCGGATGAACCGCGGCGGGCCCTACGGCTCGGGCGGGTACTCCTCCGACGGCGACGCGTTCGCCGGGGCGCTCGCCGGGTCGATCCTGTCCGGCGTAGCCCGCGGGCTCATCATCGGCGGGCTGTCCGGCGGGTTCGGGGGCGGAGGCCGCTCAGGCGGTGGCTTCGGCGGCGGCTTCGGCGGCGGTGGCGGCGGCTCTACCGGCGAGCGCCGAGGATTCTAGTTTTGTCCATGTCCAATTTTGACCAGGTAAGAGAAAGGTAATTTACCATGGCAGAAAAGCAGTCCATCCTTGGGCGCATGGCACAGTTGGCCAAGGCCAACATCAACGCACTCATCGACCGCGCCGAGGACCCGCAGAAGATGCTCGACCAGATGGTGCGCGACTACACCAACTCCATCGCCGAGGCGGAGGACGCGGTTGCCGTCACCATCGGTAACCTGCGCCTGGCCGAGGCCGACTACAACGAGGACATCAACTCGGCTCGCGAGTGGGGGCAGAAGGCACAGGCCGCCGTCGCGAAGGCGAACGAAATGCGCGCGGCCGGAAACGAGGACGGTGCCGCGAAGTTCGACAACCTCGCCAAGGTGGCCCTCGAGCGTCAGATCCAGCACGAGGGCGAGGCCCGCGAGGCCGAGCCGATGATCCGCTCCCAGCAGGAAGTGGTGGCCAAACTCAAGGACGGCCTGAACGTCATGCGTAGCAAGCTTGCAGAGCTCAAGTCCAAGCGCGATCAGCTCAGCGCCCGCCAGAAGTCCGCCGCGGCCCAGAACAAGGTCCAGGACGCCATCGCGTCGATCAACGTGCTCGACCCGACCTCGGAGCTTGCCCGCTTCGAGGACAAGGTGCGCCGCGAGGAAGCCATTGCGGCTGGCAAGGCCGAGGTGTCCGCGTCCTCGCTGGATGCCCAGTTCGCCGAACTGGAGTCAACCGACACGTCCGCCGAGGTCGCCGCCCGTCTCGCCGCCCTCCAGGCAGGCGAGGCACCCAAGGCGATCGAGGGCACGGAATTCACCGATTACTAAATCGATCAGCCCAGCGCGATACGACGGCGAGGTGGCCCACCCCGGGCACCTCGCCGCCTCATTCCGCGATAGCATGAGAATATGTATTTTCTGATCGACGGCGAGAATATCGACGCGACCCTGGGCGTCAACATCCTCAAGCGCGCCCCGCACCCAGAGGAGCGCCCCCGCTGGGATCGCGTGTTGCGCTACCGCCCATGGGGCGAGGACGAGGAGACCACCGGCCTGTTCTACATGAACGCCTCCCAGCGCACCGCGTTCACCTTCGTCCAGGCCCTGCTGGCGATCGGCTGGAAGCCCGTACTGCTTACGTCCGACGATCCGCACGTGAAGATCGTGGATGTCGGCATCCAGCGCACGCTCGACGCGATCGGGATGCACCGCCCGGGCGCGGACATCGTCATCGCCTCCCACGACGTCGACTACCTCCCCCAGGTCAGCGACCTGCTAGACGCCGGCCACCGCCTGGCGATCATGTGCTTCCGCGAGTTCCTCTCGGCCCAGCTGGCCGAACTGGAGGACCAGGGGCTGAAAATCATCGACCTCGAATACGACGTGGCGGCGTTTAACCAGACCCTCAACCGCATCTACCCGATCGACATCGACGATTTCGATCCGCTCGCCTTCATCTAAGGACCCAGGATGGACATGGCATCAAAGAAGCCCGAGACGAAGGTGCTCGTGGTCGACGACGAGCCCACGATCCGCGAGCTACTCTCCGCTTCGCTGCGCTTCGCCGGCTTCGACGTCGCCACCGCCGAAAACGGCGCCGAGGCGCTCAAGGTGGAGCGGACGTTCCTGGCCGACATCGTCGTGCTCGACATCATGTTGCCCGACATGGACGGCTTCGAAGTTCTCACCCACCTGCGCGAACAGGAACCCGAGCTGCCGGTCCTGTTCCTCACGGCGAAGGACGACGTGCAGGACCGCGTGCGCGGGCTGGAAGTGGGCGGCGATGACTACGTCACCAAGCCGTTCTCCCTCGAGGAGGTAGTAGCGCGCATCCACGCGATCCTGCGCCGCACCGCCCCCGAATCCGCCAGCTCCGACGTACTGCGCTACCACGACCTGGAAATGGACGAAAGCTCCTACGAAGTACGCAGGGCCGGGCACGCCGTCGACCTGTCGCCCACCGAATACAAGCTCCTGCGCTACCTGCTCATCAACGCCGAGCGTGTGGTGTCGAAGATCCAGATCCTCGACCACGTGTGGGATTACAACTGGGTGGGCGAGGCGTCAATCGTCGAATCCTACATTTCCTACCTGCGCCGCAAGATCGACTCGCCCGAAGCGCTCGGGATCACCGACCCCGACGAGGTGGCCGCCCTCGAACCGCTCATCCACACCAAGCGCGGGATCGGCTACGTGCTACGCCGGGCGAAATGAACGTCACGTTCCAATCCCGGCGCCCGGCGCCGAAGGTGCGGCGGACCCTGTCGGTCCGCATCGTGTTCGCGTTCATCGTCATCATGGCGATCGTGCTGGTCACCGTGTCGTGGCTCGCCACGGTCACGTTACGCGGCTCGCTCATCGATGAGACGGACCGCAACCTGCGCTCCTCGGGCCGCACGATCGCCACGGTCACGATCGACCAGCTCATCAACGACACGCAAGACCAGCTCCTGCCCAGCGACTTCTACCTCTTTATTACGTACACAAATCCGGCGGCGAACGTGCCCTTCGGGCACCTGACGGTTGTCAACTCCCAGATCAAGGACGAAAACGGCACGCCGCTCAACCCCGAGTTGCTGGCCCAGCGCAAAAGCTCAGCGCCCTCCACCGTGCCCGCCACCCGCGACGGGCAGGAGTGGCGCATCATCACCACCGACCTCAACTACTCCCCCACCAACCTTACTTCGGTGGGATCGGTGGTGATCGGCCTGCCGCTCGAGCCGATCAATGACACCGTGCGCAACCTCGGCGGAGCGCTCGCCACCCTCGTGCTCATCACCCTGATCCTCGGCGCGCTCGCCGCCTACCTGCTGGTCGACCAGTCGCTCACCGGCCTGCGCGACATCGAACGCGCCACCCACGAGGTGGCCGCCCGCAACCTGTCCGTGCGCGTACCGACCGGCACCGACGGCTCCGAAGTGGCCCTGCTCGGCCAGTCGATCAACAAGATGCTCGCCCGCGTGGAGGAATCCTTCGAGGTGCAGGTGGCCTCCGAGAAACGCATGCGGCAATTCGTCTCCGACGCCTCCCACGAACTCCGCACCCCGCTCGCCACCGTCCGCGGATACGCCGAGCTTTACCGGCTGGGTGGCGTTCCCGACGGCGGGGTGGACCTCGCCATGTCCCGCATCGAATCCGAATCCGAACGCATGGCCCACCTGGTTGAAGACCTCCTCCAGCTGGCCCGGCTTGACGAGCGGCGCCAGATCAACATGCAGCCCGTCGACCTGGCCACCATCGCGCTCAACACGGTCACCGACTTTCACGTGCGGGCCCCGCAGTGGCCCGCCGAGGTCGTGGGACTCACAGGCGACGAGCCCTGCTCGGTCATCGTCACTGCGGATGCGGAAAAGGTCACCCAGGTGATTACCAACCTGCTATCCAACGTCATCAACCACACCCCCGAGGGCACACCCGTCGAGGTGGCCGTGGGCGTGGACGCGGAGCGGCAGGTCGGCGTCGTGGACGTACGCGACCACGGCCCCGGCATCGACGCCCAGCAGGCCGGGCGCATCTTCGAGCGATTCTTCCGCACCGACACCTCGCGCTCGCGCGGGTCGGGCGGATCCGGGCTTGGGCTCGCGATCGTGGCCGCCATCATGGAAGTTCACGGCGGTTCGGCGCAGGCCTTCGATACCCCCGGCGGCGGGCTCACCATCCGCCTCGAATTCCCGGGAGTGATGACGGGGGATACCAAGAAGAAGCGGGGTCTGCTCGGGCGCTGAGCCCGGCTGCCCGCACGCGAGCAACTCACGGGGCGATTTAAAAACACTGGACGATTTCGGGGCGATCTTCTCATATGAGGAGATCGCCCCGAAATCGTCCAAAATAATTCAAACCCAGGGCCGGCGGGCGCGGGCTACTCCGGGTTTGCAGCCCCCTGCTCCAGCATCGCCAGAATCTGGCTGCGCACGCGGGACATGAAGGCCTCGGCGTCCTCGCCCTCCTCGGCAAACATCGGCTTACCGATAAACATGTCCACCGGCGGGCGGTTCGGGGCCGGGAGCACCGCACCCACCGGCATCGCGTCATGCCCGCCGCGCAGGGCCAGCGGCACGATCGGGATGCCGAACTTGATCGCGAGCGCCGCGGCCCCCACCTTGAACTCGCCCATCTCCCCCGAGCGGGAGCGCGTGCCTTCCGGGAAGATCAAGATCGGGATGCCCTCGCGCAACAGTCGCGCGGTCATGCCCTTCGCCGGCCCGCTGACCTGGTTCGCGCCGCGCTTGCGCTCGATCGGGTACGTGTTGAAAAACAGCGCCGTGATCTTCGACAGGGTGGGCCGCCGGTACCAATAATCCGCGGCGGCGCCCGTAGCCAGCCTCTCCGTCATGTGCTCCGGCAACAGCGTGAACACCATCGGCGCGTCGAGATGCGACGTGTGATTGCCGACCACGACGTACGCCCCCTCCAGGCCCTCCACGTTCTCCTGCCCCTCCACATTCGTGGACAGGATCGTCTTCAGCGCCGGGCGCGTGAAAAACCTCCGCACGTTCTTACGCGCGTGCATCTTCGACTCCGAATGATAGTCATCCAGCGGTTGCAGTTCGCTCATCGCCGACCCTTATTCAGCTTCTTCACCGCCACCGCCACCGCGCCCGCCGGCGCGTGCTTGGCCAGGAAACCAATAAGCTTGAAGCGCTTCGAAGGGGTGGACGAGGTACGGCCACGGTCGGCGTCGGCGAGGCACTCGGCCACCACGCGCTGGGCATCCAACCAAAGGAAATCCGGGATCGAGGACGTGGACACACCCGTGCGCGCATGGAACTCGGTGCGCACCCACCCCGGGATGAACGTCACCACCTGCACGCCAAACGGTGCCACCTCAATGGCCAACGAATCTGACCACACCCGCACAAATGCCTTAATCGCCGAGTACGCGCCCATTGGCGCCGCACCCGACATCGACGACGTATTAATAATGACGCCGCGCCCGCGCTCCTTCATCGCCGCCGCAGCCGCACCACCGAGCACCATTGGGGTGATCCCCATCAGCTCCGCGCCCGCCACCAGCTCCGACGCATCCGCGGTAGCCATCTTCGCATACAGACCAGCGCCGGCATTGTTCACAAAAACGTCAACCGGGGACTGCAAAGAGCCGAGACGCTGGGCGACGGCCGCGACGCCGTCGTCGTCGGAAAGATCCGCCGGTAGCGTCTCCACCGACACACCCGAACCACGCAACTCCTGCGCCGCCCGCGCCAGACGCTCCGCGTCACGCGCCACGAGCACAAGATCCAAGCCGCGCGCAGCCAACTGCCGCGCAAACTCCAAGCCCAGGCCCGACGAACCGCCCGTAATCAGCGCCCTCCCGCGCACGAGTGACGTTGGATGCGTCATACTGCCATCGCCCTCCGGCCCAGATAGAACATTGCCGATTCAGATACTACCGCCATTGTAGGTAGAATCGCGGACGTCATCGAAATTTTGGAGAGAGATGTCTTGTACCGACGTACCCCAGTGGGTAACGCAATCCTTCATGCGTTCCGCGCTCGCGGTAGGTTCAACAGCCCCACGCGAGACCATCGACCGCGTGTGCTGCCTCCTCATCGAACTGTGGTCCAGCCCCGGCCGCCACTTCCACGGCACGTCCCACCTCTACGACCTCCTGGCCCGCGTTGATGCCCTCGCTGTTGAGGCGCAGGACGCCGACGTCGTCCGGCTGGCTGCCTGGGGACACGGGCTTGTCTTCTCCACCGACGGCCAAGCCCTCTACACGCGTAACGGCGGCGAAGACCGCGGTGCCTCCGCGGCTCTCATGGCCAAGTACCTCGACGAACTGGGCGTCCCCGGCGACACCGTAGAAGAGATCCGCCAACTCATCCTCCACATGCGCAAGCACCCCCTGCCCGTGCCCGAATCCGGCATATTCGACTCGCACGACATGGACCTGCTCGTCCTCACCGACGCCCACCTTGGTTTCCTTGCCAACCAACCCCAAAAGTACAAGACCTACATGGAGAAGGTCCGCGAGGAATACGCCCACATCCCCGAACTGCACTTCCTCGAGGCGCGCCTCGAAGTGGTCACCCGCCTGCTCGACCGACGTCGCATCTTCAGCACCCCGCTTGCCACGCAGTGGGAGCAATCCGCGCGCCAGAACCTCGAACTCGAGCGGCAGCGCCTGATCGTTAAACTGCAGAAGACCACCGGGAGCATCCCGGTGATTAAGGCCGAGCTCGGCGGGAATGGCGGGCCGGGTGCTAGCGCGGTAGCTGGTGCTGCCGGCGGGCCGAGTGCTGGCGTTGCCGCGGGGGCGGCTGGGGCTGGCGCTCACGCCGCCGAAACCGCCGCCGATCGAACTGGCAGTCCGGCCGGGCCCGGCTCAACGCCGCATGGCGGACCTGCAGGTGTCAGCAATCCGTCCGTCGGGGCTCCCGCCGAGCCCCGCGAGCCTCACGCGCACTTCGAGTCTGACGCGACCACCGCTGGCGCCGATTCCGGCCGCGAGTCGACTGCCCCGCACCCGGGCCTCATGGCCGAACCGGAGAAGCGGCCCGTGGCGGCTCCTGCCCCGTCGCAGACGGAGCATGTGGGTTCCTCGTTGGAGTCCGCTTCCGCGGACCTCGACCCCGGCATGCCCGACCGCCCCCTCACCCCCGAGGAGGCCAAACAGGCCCGCCGCGACGAGATCGCCCGCGCCACCTACGAAAAGATCGAGCGCGCCAAGGCCGCCAAGGAGGCGCAGCGGGCGCGCGAGGCCCTGGAGCGCGTCCGGGAGACTGACTTCCCCTCCGGCCTGGTCGAATAGCCCAGCCCACCCCGCATCCGCGACACCTTTTTGATACCCGCCACAGCAAATTGCCATCGCCCCTGCCGGAAATGCGTCGCAAACGTCCGGGCAGATCTGGGTAGCCGGAGGCGGTCACGCCGGCGAGGAGGGATGAGGCTTCACAGCCCGAGGCAACGGCGTGACTGCCGGAGGCCCAAGTAGACACCGACCCAAACAGGCTTCACGCATGCTACAATGGCCGGTACA
>NZ_KV793341.1:240868-258549 GCF_001808465.1 Trueperella sp. HMSC08H06 | reverse complement strand
AACTGCTCTTCCGGGGCCCACCCCATGCCCGTCGACTATGGCTGGTGGGACTCCAGGTCGAGGTAATGCTATGCGCTAAGCTTTCCAGACTTAACGGATAGAGTAAGCATCTCATTGTGAGGGATTAGGGTAACGCTGAGCGTGTCCGCCAACTCTCCGACTGCACGCCAAGTCTCCTCCTCATTGCACATCAGAAGGCTTCCTTGCGAAAAAGTAATCGTCCAGATCATCCATTCGTCCTCACAATGGCGATCAATGCTGCACTGGATATCAGTCTCAAGTCTCCCATTCGTTGCATCAAGCGCAAAGCCAACATCAATGATCTTGCCTTCGATATCAACATCTACCGTGAGGAGAGGGGACTCATCGAAATAGCCAGTCTGTGGAAATATAGCTTCTCCTGGGGCCTTCCACCCAAACCCACTACCATCTGCCCAGCAGTACGCTGTAAGCGTTCTAGTATCCAGCCGATTCATCACCAAATCACCACAGTCATAATAGTGCTATTGTGAAGACTCAATCGAGCTTCCCAGACCCCATAACGCACATATGCAGTACCATTGTTGGTTTTCTTCAGTGTTCCGTGCCTTGCTATCGTTTCGACGTTAATCTTCCGTTCGGCCGCTCTTCGTGTTGCCTCTCGAGTGACTGAGAAGCTTCGATTACCAAGCACAGCGAAGGCTAATCGCTGTCCTGCGCTCACACCACCGTCACCAAAGCACACTCTGCTTATACAGTTTTGCGGTAGGATCGGACGACCTTCACCGATGAACCTAGGAAAGCCATCAGGATCGGCATCCTGAGGTGTCGACGTCAGTGAGCTAACGGGTGTCACACCTTCAGCAGGTCGTCTCGGATGCCCAAGGTTACCAGCGAGGGGAGCGTAAAATGATACTGTCAGCCCTGTTGTAGCCAATGTGGTCATTATAGCTTTCAAAGTCAACACCTTCTCTCGGATAATTCCGGCGATGTGTCGCACATTGTTCGAGAAACCTTAAGACAACCCCAAGGGTGTGTCAAGCCTCACACTAGAAATGAGCGTAGGTGATGTCAGCGCTTTACAACAGGTTCCGAACCCGAGCCCGGAGGACAACATGGTTGACGAGATACGGACACAATTCGACGTGGAGTGTCCTTGGTTTTTAGGTCCAGGTGACTTGAGTGTTGTCCATTATTGCCCCGCCTGTGGGTGGCTGGCATTACGTGTGTGCGCATGAAGAATGGCCTTGTGTGTGTGCCGCGTTTGTCACCGACGTTTACTCCCGACGGATCGTTGGGTGGGCGTTATCAGATTTGATGCGTACCGAAGCACTGTCGTTGCAAGCTCTTAACCAGGCAATCGTGTGTGCTAAGGAAACAACAGGTCTCATTCACCATTCGGATCACGGGTCGCAGTACGTCAGCGTTGTCTACAACGAGCGACTTACCAAGCACAGTATTACCGCTCCACCGGAAGCCTCGGCGAGTCCTACGACAATGCTCTGGCTGAAAACATCAACGGCTCCTACAAGAACGAGCTAATCCATACCCGCAGGTGCGATGACGTTATCGAGGTAGAAATCGCCACGTTCGAGTGGGTGTCATGGTGGAACCAGACCCGGATCCACCAAGCCCTTGACTACCGCACCCCGGTCGAGGATGAGAACGACTACTGGCACAGCGCCAGCACATCAGAGGAAATGAAAACCAGGGCAAATGCTAGGAACAAAACTCGGGACACTTCAGTGGGCAGAACTTGTGAATATACCGGCTACCGATTGCTATAGGGACCTGGTCGGGCTCTGGTTCACGAGCTGTGTCGGGGGTAGCTGGTGCCGGGTGGGCCTTGGGCCGGCGGGCCGGGTTATAGGCGCATGGGAGGGCGCCAACCCGACACCCTCAAGTGGGAAGAGCTCCTTTAGTGCGATGTGCCTGGGCCCGGGAGTAACCGCGCGCCAACCAGCATCCCGAGCGCGGCAAGCGCAATCGCCCCCGCGAGCATCCCGAACACAAAGGCGGCCGACCTGCCGTGCCCCTGTTCGTCGCTGACCTGGAGCGCGTTGATGGAGGCGGTGGAGAACGTGGTCAGCCCGCCGCAAAAGCCGGCGCCGAGCATCGCGTACCAGGTGGCGGAACCAGCCAGCGCGTCTTCCCGCACGAAGAGGGAAGCGAGCAAGCCCAAGAGGAAGGAGCCGACAAAGTTGACGGTCACGGTTCCCCACGGGTGGGGGAGCGCCTTGTCGATGAGGTAGCGGGCGCCGGCACCGATCCCACCCCCGAGCGTGACGGCGAAGATCATTGCTCACCCCGCCTCAGACGTGTGGCTCGTGGTTCGACGCTCAGCGCCAACCCGACCGGCCTTAAGCCCCAGCCAGGCGGCGCCGACGCCGAGCACCACGGAGCCTACGGCATAGGCCAGCCCCCAGGCAGCGTTGTCCTGCAAGAGTTCGACTGTATCCACGGCCAGTGCGCTGTAGGTGGTGAAGCCGCCGAGCATCCCGGTGCCCACGAAGAGCCGGGCCTGCCCGCTCACCATCGAGGAGACCACGCCTAACGCAAAGGCGCCGGCCACGTTGATGGCGAGGATGACGAGCACGGGGTAGGTGGCCCCGTTGGAGAGGAAAAACCTGAGGGCCGCGCCGATCGCGCCGCCGAGTCCAACGAGTATGACATTCACGGCTCCAGCCTAGACCTCGCTCCGGTAGTGTTGAACTCATGAGCACTGTGATGGACATCGTATCCGTGATGAACGAGCACTTCCCGCCCGCCCTCGCAGAGGACTGGGATCGTGTGGGGCTCGTGGTGGGAGACCCGGCAGACGAGGTCACGAAGGTGGGCTTCGCGGTGGACCCGTGCGGTGCGGTGGTGGACGAGGCGATTGAGCGCGGGGCCCAGATGCTCATCACGCATCACCCGCTCTACCTGCGCGGGACGTCGTCGGTGGCGACGGACACCGCGAAGGGTGCCTGGGTGCACAAGCTCATCCGCAACGGCGTGGCCCTCTTCGCCGCTCACACGAACGCCGACTCGGCGGCCAACGGCTCGGCCGTGGCGCTGGCCGAGCTCCTCGGGCTGTGCGATACCCGCCCGATAGAGCCGAATGCCGAACACCCGGAGCTGGGCCTGGGCCGCGTGGGCGAGCTCGAGCTGACGATGAGCGTGCGCGAACTGGCTCTCCGCCTCCAGGTGCTCCTACCCGAGACCCCGGCGGGCATCACGATCGGGGGAGATCCCGAGCGGATCGTCAAGACCGTGGCGGTTTCTCCGGGCTCGGGCGATTCCTTCCTTTCGGCGGCGAACCGAGCGGGCGCGGACGTCTACATCACCGCCGACCTACGCCACCACCCCGCCACCGACCACCTCTGGGCCGGCGGCTGCGCCCTCATCGGCGCCACGCATTTCGCCAGCGAGTGGCCGGTGCTGCCCAAGATGCGCGACGCCGTGGCCGCGGCCGGCGTCGACACCTACATTTCCACCCTCATCACCGACCCTTGGATTGAGAGGCTCTGATGGCACGCGCACCCCGCTCCGACCAGCTCCAATTGCTCGACGTCGCCCAGCTCGACGCCCAGCTTGCCCGCCTCAAGGCCGAGGGGGAGCGCCACCCGCTACGCGCGGAGGTCGGCGAGCAGATGAACCTCGTGGCGGCCAAGGGCCGGGAGCTCATGGAGGCGCGGGCCGAACTCGACACCGCGCAGGCCCAGCTGGAGGAGGCCGAGCGCCGCACGCGCGAGCTCGCCGGCATCGTCGCCGAGAAGCAGGGCCGGCTGAACGCGGGCACGGGCATGGACTCGCGCCAACTGCTTACCCTCGAAAGCGAGATCAATGCCAATCAGGCCTTCCTGGACGAGGCCAGCGATGCGGAGTTCGTGGCCTTGGAGCGGGTGGAGGCGGCGGAGTCGGCGATCGCCGACATCGAGGCCCAGCAGGCGGTGTTGAACGAGCGGATCGTCACCGGGCGCGCCGCGCTGGAGGACGCTATCGCGATGCTTGAGCGGGACGCTGCGGACGTGCGCCGGGAGCGCGACGCTCTTTATGAGCCGCTGGCCGCCGAGCTCAAGGACGCCTACGAGCGTGCCCAGCGCAGCGGCGGGCTGACCGTCATCGCCCTGCACCGCAACGGCGAGACCTCGGGCGGCGTGCAGATTTCACCGATCGAGGTCAACCAGATCAAGAACTCCGACCCCGATCAGATCCACATCTCCGACGACTACCAGTGCATCGTCGTCCTGCTTGACGCCTAGCCGCGTCCCGACGGCCTCGCACTACTCCTCGGTGACGAGCGTGAGCTTGGCTGGCCCGCGCCCGGCCGGGGTGAGCTCGACCCCGCTCACGTGCCCGTCCTGCACGAGCACCTGGGCGAATTCGGCCAGCTCCAGAGGCGTGCTGGGAGCGTTGGCCTCGCGCACAAGGTACCCGGCGAGCAGCCCGCGGTAGTGCTTGGCCCAGTGTGAGACGACCGAGCGTTTTCCGTTCCTCAGCCGCACGGCCCCGACCGTCACGTGGCGCTCTGGCGCGGGCGACCACACCATGTACTCGCCCGATCGCGCGTCAACCACCAGCTCGTCCTCCGGCAGCACCGCCTGCTCGCGCAATGCCTGCCGCCACAGCGCCTGCACCGAGAAGTCGGGCAGCTTCGTGTTCATCGACAGCCGGTAGGCGGGGATGAGATCCTCGGGGCTGAGCATCCCGAACGCGCCGGAAAAGATGCGCACCATCCGTGCGCTGCGCTCCCGTTCGGCGTCGGTGAGCGTATCGAAGCCTGCCGCCGCGTACAGCACCCCGGTGTACACCTGCCACGCCGGAGCGCACGGGCGTCTGTAGAAGTCGATCTGCGCCCGAATCTCCGGCTCGAGCGAGGCGCCCACTTTGAGCACGCTGAGTGCATCCGGCGCCCCCGACACCCGTTGCAACGCGTCGATCACACGCTCGCGCACGGGGTTGAGCTGCGGCGCGGTGAGCGAGGCGAGGTCGAGGGCGGGGCCGGTGGCCGGCGTCGTCTTCCCGGCAGACGGAGGCAGGGCAATGAGCATGTTTCATGTATAACCCGCCCGGCGGTATAATCCAAAGCGCAGTTGGCCGGGCGGCCGCGTGGGCGCATGCCCCCGAGGAACGTCCGGGCTCCACGGGAAACGGTGGTGGATAACGTCCACTCGGAGTGATCCGCAGGCTAGTGCCACAGAAAGCAAACCGCCGCCCACGGGCGGTAAGGGTGAAAGGGTGAGGTAAGAGCTCACCGCGTTTCAGGTGACTGGGACGGCAGGGTAAACCCCACCGGGAGCAAGACCGAGCAGCGCGCTGTGAGATCCCGCTCGCGCGCGGGTTGGTTGCTTGAGCCCACCGGCAACGATGGGCCTAGATAGATGGCCGCCGCCTTTTGGCACAGAACCCGGCGTATAGGCCAGCTGCACGTGTGGCCCGCTCCGGCGGGCCACACTCTTAGCCGTAGCCTTCACGACGCCGTCGTTCGGCTTCCAGCCGCGAGCCTAGTCTTCGCCGAGCTCCTGCTTGGCGAAGAGCGCCGCGCCGACGATGCCGGCCGTGTTGAGCAGGTCGGCGGGGACGATCGGCGCGTTCGTGGTGATGTGGTGGAGGAACTCGGCGTGCTTCTTGGAGATGCCGCCGCCCACAATGAAAAGGTCGGGGGAGAAGAGCATCTCGTAGTGGCCAAACACCGTGTTGAGCCGCGCGCCCCACTCCTCGAAGCTCAGCCCCTCACGCTCGTAGACCGCGGAGGAGGCGAAGTGCTCGGCCTCCATGCCGTTGGGCAGGAGAAGGTGGCCGAACTCGGTGTTGGGCACCAGAGTGCCCTGGGACACGAGCGCCGAGCCAATGCCGGTGCCGAGGGTGAGCATGATGACCGTGCCCTTATTGCCCCGGGCGGCGCCAAAGTGGACCTCGGCGTAACCGGCAGCGTCGGCGTCGTTCATCACGGCCACCGGGCGCTGGATATTCTCCGCAATGAGGCGGGCCGGGAAGGTGCCCGCCCACTTCTTCGACAGGTTGGCGATGAAGGGGATCTGCCCGCGCACGATCGGCGCGGGGAAGGACAGACCCACCGGGACCTCGCCCGGCAGGTTGAACTTTGCCACGATCTCGCCGATGATCGCGGCGATCTCGGCCGGCTCGGCGTTTTCGGGCGTGGGGATGCGCACGCGCTTATCCATGAACTGGCCGGTCTTGAGGTCAACCGGCGCGCCCTTGATGCCCGATCCGCCCACGTCGACTCCGATGGCGACCTTGCGAAACTTCTTCTTCATCTCTTTCCTCCGAAGGTAGGGGCGCCCGTCGTCGTCGGCGCCGGGGACTTAGGCGGGGATCGCCGGGGTGGTTTGCCCCATGGAGGGCAGGGTGAGGATCTCGGCGCCGGTCTCGGTCACCACGATCGTGTGCTCGAACTGGGCGCTGCGCCCGCGGTCCTTGGTGAGGACGGTCCAGTCGTCGTCCCACTGGAACCAGTCGATCTGGCCAAGGGTGAGCATGGGTTCGATGGTGAAAACCATGCCCGGCTCGATCACCTCGTTGTGGCGCGGGGCGGCGTCGTAGTGGGGGACGATGAGGCCGGAGTGGAAGGCCTCGCCCACGCCGTGCCCGGTGAAGTCCTCCACCACGCCGTAGTCGAAGCGCTTGGCGTAGGACTCAATCACGCGGCCGATCACGTTGATCTCCCGCCCGGGCTTGACGGCCTTGATGCCGCGCATCATCGAGGTGTAGGTGCGCTCGCACAGGAGGCGCGATTCTTCGTCCACCTCGCCCACGTAGAACATGGCGTTCGTATCCCCGTGCACGCCGTCCTTGTAGGCGGTGACATCGAGGTTGATGATGTCGCCCTCCTCGAGCGGGCGTGAATCGGGGATGCCGTGGCAGATGACCTCGTTGATCGAGGTGCAGATTGACTTGGGGAAGCCCATGTAGCCCAGGCAGGAGGGGTAGGCGCCCTGGGAGACCATGTAGTCGTGGGCGATGGCGTCCAGCTCGTCAGTGGTGATCCCGGGCTTGATGGCGGCGCCGGCGAGGTAGAGGGCGTCGGCGGCGATCGTGCCGGCGGCGCGGATCTTCTCGATGGTCTCGGCAGACTTGATCTCGGGGGCGGTGACCACTTCGGGGCCGTCGTGGAACATGTATTCGGGCCGCTCAATGTACTCGGGCACGTGCCGCATGGGCGACAGGGTGCCGGGCGTGAGGGTTCCTAGGGGAGCGCGATCTGCTTGCATAATATTAAGCTTAGTCCTATGTGAGGCGGGCTCAAATCCCGCCGCCGGGGGAGGGAGCACGCATGGCTTTTTGGTTTAACGTAGCAACGGGCGAGGTAGCCGAATCGGAGGCGCCGTCGTTCCCGGCTGCCGAGCGCATGGGCCCTTACGCCACGCGGCTGGAGGCGGAGAGCGCGCTCCTCCTCTCCGAGCAGCGCAACGCGGAGGCGGACGCCCCCGAGCCGGAGGATGACTATGACGCGGCTGAGCGCGAGTGGAAGGAAAACTGGTGAATCCCCAATCCGAATACGTCTTGCGCGAGGTTGACGACCACGACGTGCGCTTCATTCGCCTGTGGTTTACCGACATCACAGGCACGCTCAAATCCGTGGCGATCGCGCCCGCCGAGCTCGAGGCCGCGTTCGAGGGCGGCATCTCCTTCGACGGCTCGGCGGTCCAGGGCCTCACACGCGGGCACGAGTCCGACATGGTGATGCGCCCAGACCCGTCCACCTTCCAGCTCCTGTCCTGGGGCGAGGACGATTCGCCCTCGGCGCGCATGTTCTGCTCGATCTACACTCCCGACGGCGAACCGGCCCGTTCCGACCCACGCGCGGTGCTCGAGCGTGCCCTCGAGCGCGCCGCGAACATGGGCTTTTCGTTCTACGCCCAGCCCGAGTGCGAATTCTACCTTTTCCACCCGACGACGGACGAGCACGCCGCCCCCGTCCCCATCGACAACGGGTCCTACTTTGACCACGTCACGCGGTCGATCGCGCAGTCCTTCCGCTCGCGTGCCGTCAAGACCTTGGAGGACATGGGGATCACGGTGGAGTTCTCCCACCACGAGATCGGCCCGGGCCAAAACGAGATCGACCTGCGCCGCAGCGACGCCCTCACCATGGCCGACCAGATCATGACCCTGCGCGTGGTAGTGGAACAGGTGGCGATCTCCCAGGGCGTGATGGCCTCCTTCATGCCCAAACCGCTCATCGACGCGGCCGGCTCGGCCATGCACACCCACTTCTCCCTTTTCGAGGGCAACAAGAACGCTTTCTACGACCCGCTCGCCACCTTCCACCTTTCGCCCACCGGGCGCAAATTCGTGGCCGGCCTGCTCCGCCACGCCCCACAGATCACCGCGATCACCAACCAGCACGTCAACTCCTACAAGCGGCTGTGGGCCGGGTACGAGGCACCAAACTACGTCTCCTGGGGCAACTCCCACACGTCGCTCGTGCGCATCCCGGCACTCGACCAGGGCGACCCCGAATCGGCCCGCGTCGAATACCGCGCCCTCGACTCGGCCGCGAACCCCTACCTCGCCTTCGCCGTCATCCTCAACGCGGGCCTGGCCGGCATCGAGGGCGACTACGAGCTGCCCGAGGACCTCGATGTGGACGTTTCCGAACTGACCGACCTCGAAAGGCGCGCCATGGGGCTACGCGCCCTGCCGGCGTCGTTATCGGATGCCCTGAAGGAGATGCGCGAGTCCGAGCTCGTGGCCGACACGCTCGGGGAAGACGCGTTCGCCTACTTCCTGCGCAACAAGCGCCACGAGTGGGAAGCCTACCGCCACCAGGTCACGCCGTTTGAGCGGCGTGCGTTCATGACGTCGAACTGATGTGGGAGGCGGCTAAGCTTCGCAGGGCGGGCTTCTCCCCGCCCGACCGCGCCGCGCGCCTGCTGGAAAGCCCCGCGCTCGCGGGTACGGATGCCGACTGGTTGCTCGCCCACGCCGCCGGTACCGCCGATCCCAACCAGGCCCTCCTCGGCTATCTGCGCCTCACCGAAGCCGCGCAAGAGGCCGGGCCCGAGGCTCGGCGCGCGCTGACCGACGCCTGCCAGGCGGCGCCCGCGCGCCTGTTCGCCATCCTCGGCATGTCCACCACCCTCACCGAGCACCTCATCTCCCACCCCACTAACGTCCACATCCTCTCCGACGCCAAGATCGCCGAAGCCGGGCTCTACACGACGCTCGAAGGGGAGAGGGCCTCCGCGCTCGCGGCCGTGCGCTCGTTTTCTCCCGGGCCGGGTGAACCCCCGCGCGCCGACTTGGCCGAGCTTGGGGAGGCCGGCGCGATCGAGGCGCTGCGCCTGCACTACTGGTATCGACTCACCCAGATCGCGGCGCTCGACCTCACGGCCGGCCCGGCCCCCGATCACGTGGAGGCGGTGGCCCGCGCGCTGTCGGACGTCGTGGGTGGAGCGCTCGAGGCAGCACTGGCCGTGGGCCGCGCGGTCTACGGACCCGAGGCGGACGACGTCGCCCTGGCCATTATCGCCATGGGCAAGACGGGCGGGCGCGAGGTCAACTACATCTCCGACGTCGACGTGATTTACGTGGCAGGCTCCCGTTCCGGCGACGACGAGGCCGACCTCCCGGCCGCCACCAAGCTCGCCGAATACATCTCCCACGCCGTGGCCGCCCCGGGCCGCACGCCCGCGATCTTGCAGATCGACACGGCACTGCGCCCGGAGGGCAAGGCAGGCCCGCTCGTGCGCACCCTCGATTCTCACGTGGCCTACTACGAAAAGTGGGCCGAAAACTGGGAGTTCCAGGCCCTGCTCAAGGCCCGGCCCGTGGCCGGCGACCGGGAGCTCGGGGAGCGCTACGTCGCAGCCCTCACCCCACTCGTGTGGAACGCCGCGGGCCGGGACGGCTTCGTGGAGGAGACGCGCGCGATGCGCCGCCGAGTGGAGAGCCTGGTTCCCGCGAAGGACGCCGAGCGGCAGATCAAGCTGGGGCGCGGGGGCCTGCGCGATATCGAGTTCACCGTCCAGCTCCTCCAACTCGTCCACGGCCGCACCGACCCGTCCGTCCGCCAGCGCTCCACCCTCGAGGCCCTCGCCGCCCTGCGGGACGCTGGCTACATCGGCCGCACCGCCGCCGCCACCATGGACGCCGACTACCGGCTCCTGCGTGCCCTCGAGCACCGGGTCCAGCTCCACCGGATCCGCCGCTCGCACGTGCTACCCACCGCCGACGCCGACCTGCGCCGGATCGCCCGATCCCTCCGCATCCCCGGCCTCGACACCGCCGAGGAACTGGGGGAGATGTGGGCGCGCGTGCGCAAAGAGGTGCGGGCCCTGCACCTGGAGATCTACTACCGGCCCATGCTGCCGGCCACCGCCAAGCTTTCCGCCGACAACGCTGCCCTCGAGCCCGAGGCCGCCCAGGCGCGGCTGGCCGCGATCGGCTACGGTGACCCGCGCTCGGCCTACGCCAACGCGCTCGCCCTCACCTCCGGCTTCAACCGCACGGCCGCGATCGCCCGGCACATCATGCCCGTCATGCTCGAGTGGTTCACGCAGGGCCCCGAACCCGACCGAGGGCTCGCCGCCTTCCGCGACGTGTCAGAAAAGCTGGGCTCGACCCCCTGGTACATGCGCCTCCTGCGCGACTCGAAGGTGGTGGGCGAACGCCTCGCACGGCTACTGTCCACCTCGCGCTACGTGGCCAACGAGCTCCCCTCGCAGGCCGAGGCCATCGCCTGGCTGGAGGCCGACGAGCTCGCCCCGCTCGGGCCGGCCGAGCTCACCGCCCAACTCGATTCCGTGCTTAACCGGCGCACCGACCCGCGTGAGATCGCGATCGCGGGCCGGGCGCTCCGGCGTCGTGAACTCTTGCGCACCGCGATGGCTGACACGCTGCGCCTTGGCACGGACTCGCGCCAAGCGATCACGGACGCGGGCCAGGTGGCGGTGGAGGCCTCGCTGCGTGGGGCGCGAATCGCGGCCAGCGCGCCCGACTCGCTCCAGTTCGCCGTCATCGCCATGGGCCGCTTCGGAGGCGGGGAGCTGGGCTACATCTCGGACGCCGACCTCCTGTTCGTCTTCGACCACGGCCCCGAGCTTGCCGAGCAGGAGGCGAGCGCGGCGGCGAACGAAGTGGCCCGCCACCTCATCGCCCTGCTCTCCACACCCGCGCCCGAGCCGGGCTTCCCCGCCGACGCCGATCTGCGCCCCGAGGGCAAGAATGGCCCGCTCGCCCGCTCGCTCGACTCCTACCGCGCCTACTACGATCAGTGGGTGCAGACCTGGGAGCGCCAGGCCCTGCTGCGGGCGCGGTTCGTGGCCGGCGACGGCGTCGGGGCGCGCTTCATTTCACTCATCAACCCGCTGCGCTACCCTAGCTCAGGGTTGGCGGACGCCGAGGTGCGTGACATTCGGCGAATGAAGGCGCGCGTGGAGTCCGAGCGCATCCCGCGCGGCGTGGACAAGACCCGGCACTTGAAACTCGGCCCGGGCGGGCTCGCCAACGTCGAGTGGGCCGCCCAGATCCTCCAGCTGCGCCATGCGGGCCGCATCCCGGCGCTGCGCACTACCGGCACGCTCTCCGCCCTTGACGCGGCCAGCGAAAGTGGCCTCATCAGCGCCGATGGCGCTGGTAAGCTGATCGAGGCCTGGTCGTTTGCCTCGGCGCTGAGGGACGCAAACGTGCTCGCCTCCGGGCGCACGCGTGGCGCCAAGCTGGACCTGCTCCCGCACGGGGCACGCGAACTGGCCCTCACTGCCGCTCTGCTCGGGCGCGAGGGGGAGCTGCACGCCATCGAGGAAGACTACCTGCGCGCCGCGCGTCGGGCCCGAGCTGTTGTGGAACGCATCGTCTACGAGGAGTAACTGTGGAACTCATTCTTGTCCGTCACGGCCAGACCTACATGAACGCCAAGCACACGATCGACACGGTCATACCCGGCGCTGCGCTCACCGAGGCGGGTTGGACCCAGGCCAACGACGTCGTCGCCACGCTCGCCGCCCTCGAACCAGGCGCGATTTGGGCCTCGAACCTCACGCGCACGCAACAAACCGCTACCCCGCTCGCCACCCGCTTGGGGCTCGACATCCAGGTCCACGACGGCCTGCGCGAGATCGGTGCCGGATCGTATGAGGGCGGCGACACCGAGGACGACTACGACGGCTACACGAGCACGATCTTTCGCTGGATCAACGGCGAACTCGACCTGCCCATGGGCGAGGACACGGCCGTGACCGGGCGTAGCGTCCTCGAGCGGGTCGACGACGCCGTCCGGGTCATCGAAGCCGCCGGGCACGAACGCGCAGTCGCCTTCGCCCACGGGGGAGTCATTGCCTACTGGGTGGGCGCCCGCGCGCGCAACGCCCAGCGCGACCGCAACGCCTTCGTGCCGCTGACCAACACGGGCATCGCCCGCCTCACCGGCAGCCTCGACGAGGGCTACACCCTCAACTCCTGGATGCACATGACCTTCTAGGAGCCAGGGCACTAGCTCCTAGAAGTCGTAGTAGAGCGCGAACTCGTAGGGGTGCGGGCGCTGGCGCAGCGGCTCGATCTCCTTTTCCCGCTTGTAGCGGATCCAGGTGTCGATGATGTCCTCGTCGAACACGCCGCCCTCGGTAAGGTAGTCGTGGTCCTCTTCCAAGGCGCGCAACGCGTCCTGGAGCGACTGGGGCAGCTGTTCGATTTCCGCGTGCTCCTCGGGCGGCAGCTCGTAGAGGTCCTTGTCGATCGGCGCCGGGGGCTCGATCCGGTTGCGGATACCGTCCAAGCCCGCCATGAGCTGGGCGGCGAACGCCAGGTACGGGTTCGACGAGCCGTCCGGGGTGCGGTACTCGATGCGCTTGGCCTTCGCAGACGTGCCCGTGACCGGGATGCGCGTACACGCCGAACGATTGCGCGCCGAGTAGACGAGGTTGACCGGGGCCTCGAATCCCGGTACCAGCCGGTGGAAGGAATTGATCGAGGGGTTGGTGAAGGCGAGCAGGGACGGCGCGTGGGCGAGCAGGCCGCCAATGTACCAGCGCGCCAGGTCTGACAGGCCACCATACCCGCGCTCGTCATGGAAGAGCGGCACGCCGTCCTTCCACAGCGACTGGTGGCAGTGCATGCCCGAACCCGCGTCTCCGAAGAGAGGCTTGGGCATGAAGGTCGCCGTCTTGCCCGCGGCAAAGGCGGCGTTCTTGATGACGTACTTGAACTTCATGAGGTCATCCGCGGCGGCGAGCAGCGTGTCGAACCTGTAGTTGATCTCCTGCTGGCCGGTCCCGCACTCGTGGTGCTCGCGCTCGATCCTCAAACCCACCTCCTGGCACAGGCGCGTCATCTCATCGCGCAGGTCCGCCTCCTGATCGTTGGGGGAGACGGGGAAGTAGCCGCCCTTGATCCGGGTCTTGTAGCCCAGGTTTGGCCGCTCTTCTGTGCCAGTGTTCCACCACGCGCCACGGGCGTCGAGGTGGTAGCCCGCCTTGTTGGGCGAGTCGTCGAATCGGACGTCGTCGAAAACATAGAACTCGGGTTCGGCGCCAAAATAGACCGTGTCGGCGATTCCGGAGGCGCGCAGGTAGTCCTCGGCACGGCGGGCGATCGTGCGCGGGTCGCGCGAGTAGGGCTCGCCCGTGAACGGGTCGACCACGAAGAAGTTCATCACCAGCGTCTTACGCGCGCGGAACGGATCAATGTAGGCCGTACCAAGATCCGGGATGAGCTTCATATCCGACTCGTGGATCTCGGTAAAGCCGCGGATGGAGGAGCCGTCGAACATGAGGCCATCGCGCAGGGCGTCGTCGTCAAAGGTGCCGATGGGGATGGCGAAGTGCTGCATCACTCCGGGAAGGTCGCAGAAACGGATGTCGACGAACTCGACCCCCTCCTTGGCAAGGTAATCCTTGGCCTCATCAACACTTGAAAACACGTGGTACTCCTAACGGAAAAGACGGATCCGACCGCCATTGTACGGGGTGAGGGCAAGACAAAAGGGGCGGTGCCACATCGTGGCCGCGCCCCTTTGCTTAGCGTCCGCGCATCGCTCGCCTGTCCGGGCGGGCGTTGAACGGGTCAATCCCCTTCGGGATCGGCAGTGCGTTGGTCTGGATCGCCTTCATGCGGGCCGTGACCGCCGCGACCTCCTGGTGGGAGATCTTCTTCGGCAGCTTCTTCAGGTGGCGCTCCAGCTTCGCAATCGGCACCTGGCCAGCGCCATTGCCCACCTTGATCACCTCAACGGGCACCGAGGGGGCCACGCGCTTGATTGCCTTCTTCTCATCCTGGATGAGGCGATCCACCCGGTCGGCCGGGCCCTCGGAGATGAGGACGATGCCGGGGCGGCCAATCGCACGGAACAGCATGTCCTGCGTGCGGGCGTTAAAACGCACCGGCTCCTGCTCGATCACCCAGCCTCGCTTGATCTGGCCAAGCACCGCGGCGGAGGCACCGGGCATGCCGTCAATCTGCGCGTACGACGCACGGCGCACCAGTTGCGTCAGCACCAACAGTGCGAGGACCACGCCCATGAAGATTGAGAGCGGGACCCACACCCACCAGAACCTGGTGGCAAGTCCGCCCAGCAGGCCAAGAACGACGCCGACCACGAAGCCGGCGAGCAACGCCCAGGCAGTCCACGGGTACGTCTTCTTCGCCACCCGGTACGCATCGGCGACGTAACTCCACCAGCGCTTCTTCTTGGGCTTGTTCTTCTTGGTCATCGCACTTCCTTGTTCGGTTTCATCAAGAGTTTAGTAGATTGCACGGCCGTGCTCAAAGATGCCTCAGCCAAGCGCCCGTTCGTCCTTGCGCCCCAGGGTGGCCGAGACGAGCGTAATCAAACCGGCACACACTGCTGCGGCGAGGAATCCCACGGCGACGTTGGAATCCACGAAGCGCCCCACGATCGCCGAGGCACTCGCCACGCCGAGGACGTTGGCGGAGACGATGGCGGTATTGGCCACGCCGTCGCCGCCGCGCGGGGCCCACTTGCCGGCCAGGGTAAAGATGGACACGCCGAGCGGGCCTATGAAGACTCCGGCCACGAGCAGTAGGAGGGACAGGGCGACGCCGCCGGTGGCAATCATGCAGGCCGCGGCGCCGAGCAGAAGCCCGCTTCCGGCCAGGAGGATGCGGCGGTTGTAACTCAGGCGCTCGGGCAGCGCCACCGCCATGAGGGCTGTGACCGCCGCCGAAAGGCCAAGGGCCGCGTAGATGAGGCCACCCAGGCCCGACAGGCCGCGCGTCTCGGCAAAGGCCGTCACCGTGGTCTGCATTGCGCCGAAAAACATGCCCATGAAGAACATGGCGGCAAGCGGTGTGCGGACCCGGTTCATGACCGCGAGGAAGGAGGGGCGCGGTTCGTCGTCGTCGAACACGGCCGGGCCGCGGGCGTGACGCGAGAGCGCGAACGGGAAAACGCAGGTGAGCACAAGGCCGGCGGCTACGAGCAGCGGAAGGCTGGGGGAGACAGCGGCCGCGAGGATGCCCACGGCGGCGGGGCCGAGCACGAAGATCAGCTCATCGTTGACCGTCTCCCACGACATCGCGGCGGGCAGCTGGGCCGGGCTTGCGATCGGGTACCAGCGCACGCGCGAGAGTGGGCCGATGGGGGAGGTGGTGATCCCGATGAAGGCCGACATCGCCATAAGTGCCGCGGTGGCCGGCTCGCGGGGCGCGAACCAGACGAGCAACAACAGGGCCACGATGTTAAGCGGGGCGAACACCAAGAGCGGGTTGCGCTGCCCGAAATGGTCCGTGAGGCGGCCGATGATGATGTTGCCCAACCCGTTCGCGATCGCAAGGGACGCCGAGCAGTAGGCGGCGACCTCCACCGAGCCGGTCTCGGCCACGATGAGGGTCAACACGCCGATGATGATCATGGAGGTGGGAAGGCGGCCAAAAAACGACACCACCAAGTGGGGCCCGCCCACCAGCGAGGGAAGATCGCGATAACCACCAATAGAATTCGTACTCACCCGGCCATTGTAGACAGCGCGGTGCCGAGGTGGCCCATCACCGCCTGTGGAAAAGGCCATCATGGGTGGCGACGGTTGTGGTCTGCTTGAGGCATGAAGAACGAGCCGCGGTGGAGGATATGGCTGATCGCGTTCGCGGTTGTGGTCGGATTCGGGGTGGGGCTATCTCCGGATCCGACGGACTGGAAGGCGTACGCCCAAGCGATGGTCGACGCGCGAAACGCCGCGATCGTCGGCGAGGACTGGGAGGTGCTGTGGGCCCTGACAGTCGACGGCTCGCCCGCCAGGGCCGAAGACGAACAGCTCAAGGCCTGGATGGAAGACAACGGCGTGCGAGTGGAGGCCGTGGTGACCGAGGTGATTTCGGTGAACATGCGCGCCTCGGACGGTCCCGTCCTCGAAGTGATCTCCTACCAAAGCGGGGCACACATCGAAGGGTCGGACTCGGCCAACGAAAGCCAGCGCATCTGCCGGCGGTGGGCCATTCGGAACGCCAAGATCTACCGGGTGCGGCCGTGCCTGATGGAATCGGGCTAAAAGCTCGTGGGTTCAGGGGAAGAAAAGGGGCCCGGCTCGCGCCGGGCCCCTTGCTGAGGACTTAGAGGACCTCGGGGAAGTCACCCTCTTCGAGGCGGAACTTCACATCACGCAGGAAGCGCGAGGCGGCAGCGCCGTCGATGATGCGGTGATCGTAGGAGATGGACAGGAAGCACTTCGAGCGAATCGCGATGACCTCGTTGCCGTCCTGATCCTTGACCACGCCCGGCGCCTTGAAGATCGCGCCTGTGCCCATGATGGCCACGTTGGGCTGGTTGATGATCGGCGTGTCGAACGCGGCGCCAGCGGAGCCGGTATTCGTGATCGTGAAGGTGGAACCCGCCAGCTCGTCGGCCTTGATCTTGCCGTCGCGCGTGCGGGCGGCCAGGTCTGCGATCTGCTTGGCGATGCCGGCGATGTTGAGGTCGCCAGCTTTCTTGATCACGGGGACGAACAGGCCGCGCTCGGTGTCAACAGCGATGCCCACGTGCTCCACGTCGTGGTAGACGATCTCGTTGTCCTCCACCGAGGAGTTGATGATCGGGTGGGCCTTGAGCGCCTCCGTGGCCGCCTGCACGAAGAACGGCAGGTAGGTGAGGTTCACGCCCTCGCGCGCCTGGAAGGTGGCCTTCGCCTGGGCGCGAAGCTTGACGATCCGCGTGACATCGACCTCCATGACCGTGGTCAGCTGGGCCGAGGTGGCCAGCGAGTCGATCATGTGCTTGGCGATCGCCTTGCGCACGCCCGTCATCTTCTGGCGGGTGCCACGCAGGGTTGCGGCCTCTTTCGCCTTCTGCGCGATCTGAGTCTTGATCCCGCCCGCCGGGGCAGCCGGGGCAGCCGGAGCGGCCGGAGCTGCGGGTGCCGGAGCGGCCTGCGCGACCTTGGCGGCCTCAGCGGCGGCCTCGACATCCTGGCGGCGGATGCGACCGCCCACGCCCGTGCCGGAGACCGTGGCCAGGTCCACGCCGAGGTCCTTGGCGAGCTTGCGCACGATTGGGGTCACGTAGGCCGATTTTCCATCGGCCGGTGCCGGAGCCGCAGGGGCGGGCTTGGGCTCAGTGGGCTTAGGCTGGGCCGGAGCAGGCGCAGGTGCGGGCTTGGCCGGAGCAGGCGCAGGTGCGGGCTCAGCCTTGGGAGCCGGAGCCGGAGCGGGCTCGGCCTTCGGCTCTTCCTTCGGGGCAGCCGGCGCCGGGGCAGCCGGGGCCTCGCCACCGATGACGGCGAGCACGGTGCCAACCGAGACCGTCTCAT